>JAQUBU010000038.1 GCA_028686565.1 Syntrophomonadaceae bacterium | reverse complement strand
GCCCTACGTCCTGAGTACCAGAAGTAAACGGATTTATGCGTGCGAGATGAAGGACGCGTACCACATTGAATTATTACAACTGCTTTTAAAACATCCTGGGCCAGTTATTATATCCGGATACATGAATGACATTTATGCCGAAACCCTTAAGGATTGGCATATACAGCAAAGAATGGCTAATTGTGAGGGTGGATTAAAACGGGAAGAAGTTATCTGGATGAACTATAGACCAGCTGTGCAAATGCAAATGTTTTAATATGGTCGACTTGAAAGAAGGTAACGGCGGTGTATAAAAATAGACTCAGAAAATCAGAGTGGGAAGTAAGACCAGTATTAATATCAGAGGCCCGGCAGATCATAGAGAAATATCACTATGCGCATGGCGCCGCTAATACCGCTACTGCCCTACACGGATTGTATCGCCGGGGTGAATGGTTTGCACCCAAGTGTTATGGGGTTGCATGGTGGCTCCCCCCTACCAGGGCAGCAGCAGCGGCATGGTGGCCGGACCCAGATCGAGTTTTGACACTTAGCCGCTTGGTTGTTGTTCCAGAGGCACCAAAGAACGCAGCCACATTCTTGCTCATGTCCTCAGTCAAAATGCTATCTAAGCGGTGGGAATGCTTACTTACATACGCTGACACTTGGCAGGGGCACACCGGACTAATTTATAAAGCGTCAGGGTGGGAGTACATGGGAACAACAGAGGCCACGCCCATATTCATTGTAAATGGTCGCATGAGAGCTACTAAAGCTGGGCCGCGGACCAGGACATACGAGGAAATGGATACGGAATTGGGTGCTGAATGCATTGGTAAGTATTCAAAGCATCGGTTTAGGTACATCAGATCACAGCGAAAAACAAAGAGCAGTTGATGCGCAGTTCAGGTCAGATGCGCATCTAGTATCAATCCCAATCAAACGAGTTTATTTAAAAACATAAGGTCTTTGACTCACTAAAAATATTTGTTTGCTTACAAGTGAAACGCGCCGACTTCGCCAAAGTATGGCAAAACCTGGATTACAAAGGGTACTCAGATGGTTCTACACTACATATTAAGGTTTTGCAGGCAGTGGTAGGGAAGATAATAATAAAACTAATATAGAAATCAGTTTCTGGAGATATTGTGAACATTTAAAAAGCAGTCAACGAGATAACTACAGTGTGTTTAGTTTAGGGGTGATCTTTCGCCAGCTTATTCTTCTAAATTCAATGAGAATAAACCATCGGCTTTGATAAGCTAAAGAAATTCGTGTATAATATCTTTAGGTTAGATGAGGAGGGCGGTTATATGCCAAACATTAAATCCAGTACAGACTTAAGGAACAACTACAATGAGATCTCGACATTCTGCCGTGAAAGCAGAGAGCCCGTTTTTATTACCAAAAATGGGCAGGGAGATTTGGCTGTTATGAGCATTGAGACCTACGAGATGCTTAACGGCAAACTCGAACTTTACCGTCTGCTTGATGAGGGCAGGGTAGCAGTAAAAGAGGGAAGAAAGCGTCCGCTTGAAGATGTGATGCAAGACATCAGGCAGGAAATAACTGATGGTAAACTATAGGGTTGACGTATCGGAACCTGCCGAAAAAGATTTGCGTGACATTGTCCGATATATCTCTGCGCAGCTTTCAGTACCAATGACCGCATTAAAGACGATGGACAACGTTGAGGAAGCTATCATGGGTTTAGCAGTCATGCCGCAAAAATGCCCTCTTGTGACTGATGAACGGCTTGCAATGATGGGATATCGAAAGCTATTCGTAAAGAATTATATTGTCTTTTTTACTATAGATGAAAAGTCAAAGGTTGTTGATATTGAGAGAATACTTTATGCAAGGCGCGACTGGCATCATATCCTTTGAGGCTTTCTGTTCAATTGTTCAAAGGTATCTAAGATCACTGAATGTATACCACTTGTGAACATTTTACCATTTTAGATCTAAATAGCCATTAAAAGTGCGCATTCCTGGGCAGATGCGCATATAGTATCAATCCCAATCAAATGAATTTATTCAAGATTAACCAACGAGAAATTGAATATAAATAACAGTGTTGTTTAGTTTAGGGACGATCTTTCGCCAGCTTATTCTTCTAAATTCAATGAGACTAAATACAATCGGCTTTGATAGCCTTAAGAAATTCGCGTATAATATCTTTGGATTATATGAGGAGGCTGGTTTTATGCCAAACATTAAATCCAGTACAGACTTAAGGAACAACTACAATGAGTCTCGACATTCTGCCGTGAAAGCAGAGAGCCCGTTTTTATTACCAAAAATGGGCAGCGGGATTTGGCTGTTATGAGTATTGAGACATATGAGATGCTTAACGGCAAACTCGATCTTTACTGTCTGCTTGATGAGGGCAGAGCAGCAGTAAAAGAGGGAAGAAAACGTCCGCTGGAAGATGTAATGCGAAACATCAGGCTGCCGTTCTTTGTGTAACAGCCTATTCCCTGGCAAGCTCAAAATCCACTATTTTATCATCCAAAACTCCGCCTGAGCGCAAATGGCTTCTTATGCCGAGCATTTTCCGGTCTATCTCTTCCAGAACGTCTATATAGTCTTTTTCTTCCTTGGATAAGACTATGATTTTGCTGATCCCCCCGTTCTTAATAACCAGCCTTTTATCGCCCATCAGTGCCAGTACGGGATCGTGAGTCGAAATAAGGACTAATTTTTCTTCCTTAAGCAATAATTCAACGGCCTTTTTCCTGTCTATACCGGCATTCTCAATTTCATCTATAAGTACAATCGGAGAGGGGCTTAAAAGCGCGGTATCTGCTATCATCAGAGCGCGGGATTGTCCGCCGCTTAATTGGGTAAGAGGAGTGTCCCGGTCAAATTTCTCTCCGGCCAGGTCATTGGCACAGCTTACGATCGCTGCAACGATTTCATTCTGCTTGTCAAGCATCCTGCTCTCTGCGTGCAACTTGATAAAATCTTCCACCGCCAGATCCATCACAAAATTCATATTTTGAGATAATTGGGCAACCAGCTTGTTTTCCATGGAAAACCTCCGATTTGCCTCCGGGACTTTTCCATCCAGCAAAATCTGCCTGCAGGTAGGCGTATCTTTTTGCGCCAGGCACTCTATATCTGCCAGCAGCCTGCTTTTTCCCGAACCGGTCGGGCCTACTATAGAAATTACCTCACCCAGCTTCAACTCAAGATTAATGTCTTCATTATTTCCATATTTGTCCTTGCCGCCAATGATGCTTATAGATTCCACTATATTTCCCGAGTTACTTTTTAATGCTTCCATTTTATCAATAAATGCCATAAAATTCTCTATCAACTGTTCCTTATTCAGCCCTGCGTCTTCCAGGCTCTCGTGTTTGATATTCGCTACAAATTCCTTCAAGCTAAGGCTTGTATCTATCTCCGCAATACCCATGGATACAAAAAAATCCCGGGCGTAATTATACCGCGCAAATAATTCTTCTACTCTAAACAAAACTATATCGTTTGGCAAAACCCTGCTCCTTCCCTGATTTTAAGCAGTTTCTTTCGCACTGCTGCCACCAGGCGGGGGATTAGAACCCACCGCCTGGTTTGTTGATAGGCCCCCCGCTTAAAGAAGCAGGGGACATCTTTTCGCCTCGTTATATCCTGATCTTCTTTATATTTCCGGTTTGATATACATCACCTATTCTGGTTTCACCCGTGCAATAGGAACATACTGCAGCCGGCATTGAGAATCGCAGCCTTTTGTTTTCAATACTGCTAAAGGCATTCGCTTCTCTCATGCGAATGCTTAAATCATAGGCACCCTGACCGGTTATCCCGTTGATAAAAACAATGGAAGCTCTGGCGTTGGATTGTTTCACCCTGAAAGCAAATACCTCCCGTTCAGCTTGTGAGACGATATCCCCTTTGGTTATGACCACGATATCCGCCAGTTTTAACATCGGGCCGATTTTTTTGGGTGTGTTTATACCCGATAGATTATCCACCACGCATATGGATAGTACATCCTTGATATGCGGGGAACAGCGGTTGCATAAACCGGCGCTTTCGCTGATAAGCATATCCAGATTTTCTTTTACCCCCCACTTGACACAGTCCTCAATATTGCTCATGTAATAATGATCCGGACAAAGATTACCGGAAAGACCGACTTTGACCTTAATCCCTATTTTTTTATAAAGCAGGTCATCATAGGTGGACAGACTGTCAAATTTGACCACCCCTATCTCCAGATGCTCTCTTTTTAACAACTCCACGGTTTTCAAAATAACCGAGGTCTTCCCCGATGAGGGAGGCCCTGAAACCGTTATAATCTTCACTCTCCGCACTCCTTAGCAGCCTATGTCCTTTTTCCAGGCCTGGTGAAATTCCTGGCGCAGTTTTTGCCCGATCGCCAGTATATCATTGGATTTGATATAGTCCCAGCCCAACCATTTAAGCCGGATCCCTTCCGGGATTTTGCTTTCTATCCGGGGATTAAAAACTGCGGCATTTATATCCGCGCACATCTGCCCGTAGTTGTTCAAAATAAACTCCGCAAGATAATCCAGTTCCTCGATTTTATCTTTCTTGATCAGAAAGGCGATGGGAATAATCAAGGCACCATCCTCGGGAAACACTATGGAGACATTCTGATTCTCGCAAAGCCTGGCAAAGGTTAAGGGCAAATAGTATATAGCCCCGGCTTCCCGGCTGTTGGTGCCCGCCAGTTTAGCGGCCTTGGCCGCATGGTAAATCCCCTTGGTATTATTAGCCAGCTTTCTCATACTCTCCATGCCAAATTCCTTATAGAGATAATACAGGGGGTATTCAAATATTTCCTTGAACTCATCCCCGAAGGCAATGATTTTACCTTTATATATTGGATTCAGCAGGTCTTCCCACTTCCTGGGTACCGGCAAATCACCCAGGTTTTTCTCGTCTATCAAAAAAACCATGGCCAGTCCCGCATTCAGGGTATAGCTCTCATCCATGCAGTCCAAGTGCGAATACGCCTGCTCACTGCCTTTCAGTATATTGCTAAAATAGCCCCGGCTAACATATTTATCTATGAAACGCTTGTCGTACAGCTCGTCAAAAGACATGGACATAATGATATCCGGAAGCTCGTCAATACTTTCCGGCTCCCAGAATTTTTCGAAAGCATGCGGCGCATGACAACCGTCGACAATGAAGGTATTGGTTATTTTCCCGGTTTGCTCCTGGTGAGCACGCAGGGTCTCGATGAGTCTGTCCTTAAAAAGCATGCTGATTGGACATGCCGTTTTCACCAAAAGGTTTACCGGCAAATCCGGATTATAAAAATCGTAGGCCAGGCCTTCCATTTGACATTGGCAATCTACCCTGCCATTAAGCATGCTGGTGAATAGTTCAACATTTATGTCCTTTACCCTTAAAGCTGTTAGCAGCATCGTATCCTTGCCCAGTAAATCTACCAGTTCCGCCGCCGAACCGCAAGGAAAGCCGCTTTCCCAAAAAGCCTCATATAACTCGGGATAATTACTCATAATATCCCCAATCTTGTCTGAAACGCTTATTCTCATTACGCTCACTCCTTTATCGCCAGGGCATGACTCATAAGCTCCTGTATATCTTCATCCGATAAATCTCTGTTATAAAAGAGCTTATAGAAATCCTTAACTTCATTTTTGATGTCAAAATCAAACTTTTCCGGATAAAGCAGATTACCCAGCCATTTTATACCCAGTATGCGAGCTGCTGAGGGTGGTTGTCCAAACCAGCTAAATGGCGCACAGGGAATTTCATATACCTGATTCTTTTTTACTGCTTCCAGGTTACTTAGACTGGCGTTTTCCAATAGCCTGCTCCGCAAACCTGCATTGCTCTCTTGGCCTCCGCGCGCTTCTACCTTATTGGTTACAATTACCTGGGGATTCCATTTTATCAACTGCTCCAGTGATATATTGGAAAAGCTGTAGTCGCCGCCGATTTCTGTTTCGACTACATTTTTCCCTCCAGCCAGATCAATGATTTCAGAATGTATATTGCCAACTGCATAGGTCATTAAACCGTCTTTGCCGCAGGCATAATACACCTTGGTTTTTTCACCTTCGGGCATTTCACCGGCTATTCTTTCAGCATCTTCAAGGGTGTTCCGGCAATAATTACTCAATTTCTTGGCGCGCTTTTCTTCGTTCAAAAGCTTGCCCAAAAATTCATATGCGGCTGGTACATTTTTGAGATTACCATCCACTATAACAATCGGAATACCCATCTTTTTTTGGGCCTCTTCAACCTTGGTTCTCCAGATATCGTTAATAATTCCGGTATAAAGTATGAGATCGGGAGCAAGCTTCATTATTGCTTCTTCATTCGCAGTATTGGTTACAATAAAATTACCCAGAACCGGCAGAGCATGATATGATTCTGTAGTATATTTTTTCTCCAACTCGGATAGTTTAAAGTTTTTCGCTGCAAGCTTGGACGGATCAATTGTATATACTAAAACGGTTCCGATCGGAACTGCTGAATATACTTTTTTAATCTCTTTAGGTACAGTTACCTGTCTTCCCGACATGTCAGTTATGGTAATTGTAGTACTTGCTTTTTCAGGACTTACCCGACTGGCTTTTTCAGTATTGGAACAACCTGCCAGCCCGCTAACTGTTAGCATGAATAGTAGAATAATTGCAATAGTTTTTTGCTTGGAATATTTCTTGGCCAATTTTTATCCTTCCCCTTTCTTTCAATTGAAAAAATATCTTATCAAAAACCTGCTGAAAAACCAATGCGCTTGCAAATCACCCCCTAATTAACTCAACTGAAGAAAGCAGCGGGTACAGATTCCGTTAAATAAATTAGCAACCAAAGCACCCAAAACCAATAGTTGAGTATATTTATGTTTACTTATGTTATATTAATCAATTACTATTTGTCCGTATAGTATAATATTGATTATTTATGTTATGTTATGTTTGTTTATTTCGAGAGCTTTTAAGATATTCCTGCAAGTACATAACATTTCTTTAAAAAATTAAAAGGTGACGAGGGGACGGGGGTGTTGACAACACATCAATTCCAGGATTTTTGGGGAGAGGGGTGCATTTTTTTGGCAAGACAAGCGAGAAGGAAATGTGCAACCGGTATTTATCACATAATACTGAGATCCTGAGAACATAAGATGCCCTTAGTCATTTATTCAGTATTGACTAAGGGCATCTTTTAATTTATAGAGTTACACGTTACACAAAGAACGTCAGACTGTGTGAAAACTATTTTTCCGTTTTATCCACCCCACTCAGGGGCCTTAACAGGCTGATTTTAGTGAAATGGCCCGAATAATTTCCTGGTTATGCCGATATACCCTCCGCTTTGAGGCATTGGCCTGGCCTTTTTAGGACTTTTTACACAGTCTGACGTCCCCGTGTACCTACTTATCGTGTTGTTGCATTACACTGTCTGCGAAACTGCTGCGTTTAATATCAACTGCGATTTCGTTGTCCAAATACTCAATGGCACCAGTCCAGCAGAACTTTACGCACTGGGGATCACCTCCGCAGAGGTCGCACTTAAAAGCTGTGCCTTGCGCGGCATTAAAGTTCATATGCCCAAACGGGCAAGCCTGAGTGCATTGGCGGCAACCGATGCAAAGCTCGGCTCGAATACTGACATCGCCAGTCTCATAGTTTTTAGTTATAGCACCCACCGGGCACACGTCCAAACAGGGCGGTTTTTCACAAAAAGCACAGGTAACCGGGACATTTAATGCTTCCCGACGGTAACGGACTATCCTGATTCGGGAAAGGGCCGGGGCACAGGCATTTTCGTGGACCAATGAGCACACCATCTCACATGTTCCACAGCCCACACATTTATGATAATCAATAAAAATTCCTCGTGTATCCATTTCCCAACCTCCTCCATTTTCATTGCAGATATTTGTCTATCGTAAGCATCCATGGCATATTCTTCAACAGCACAGGGCTATTAATAATTCGTTTTATCTCGGATGGCGCAACCATTTTTTTCATAAGGTAGAGCAGGGGACCCATAGCTTCCATGCTGCCAACTGCCTGAATACCCATTATACGCTCATTCTCGATCAAAATACGATGGTAAGTATTTTCTGTTTCTTGCTCAATTATCTTTAGCTCTTTTTTGTTCAGTTCTTCTTCCAGCAAGCCGGCAGCCATGCAGGGCTTCCCATATGCATCTTCAGCAACTAGTTTGAGTGCTCCCGGGTACGCAATCTTCTCACCGAGACAGTTGCGAGCCGCGACTTCTGCCTGAGCTTTCGCGCAGGACCACAGCAAACATAAAGCAGGTTTGCCGGTAAGCAGATCCGAGGTTTCAACGCAATCTCCGCAGGCATATATTTCAGGATGGCTGGTTTTCATTTGCGAATCTACCTTTATGCCGCCCAGGCTGCCTATTTCAATTCCCGCTGCTCTGGCCAGTTCCGTATTCTGGCGAACGCCGGCCGCCCAGATTACAGCATCACAGCTTATCTCCCGGCAGTCTGTAATCAGTCCTTCAACCCTGTTATTGCCTATCACTTCCTGGGCTTTTTCCCCGGTGTGTATTTCAATGCCATGATTCTCCAGTATCTTTCTTATCAGCATGGCCGGGAACTCATCAAACAAGCGCGGCATTATGCGGGGCATCATCTCAATGATGCTTACCTTACATCCCTGGTATTCAAGCGTCTCAGCGGCTTCAATGCCAATGTTTCCTGATCCGATCACTACAATACGCCTGGGGTTATGGGCGAGGATTCGGTCAATATCATGAACAGATTTTATGACAAAATTACCGGGCATCCCTATTCCAGGAATATTCGGAAGCACTGGCCGACTGCCGGATGCTATGATTAAGCGGTCATAAAACAACAACTCTCCACCTGCGGTTACTGCCTGGCGGTCAGGTTTTATATCCTCAACCGCCTGACCCAAACGTATTTCCACCCGGTGTCGATTTAACGAACTTTTAAGGAAAAGCTGGTCGCGCTTGATCCAACCAGCTAGATAATCGGGCAAGGCGCATGCGGAATAGAAGGGTATTGATTCAGCGCCCAGTATGGTAATTTCGGCTTCCGGATCACGATTTTGGATGGTCTGGGCAGCCTGATTGCCGGCTGCACCGTTGCCGATGATTATTATACGCAAAATACTTAAACCTCCTTCCCGGAAAACTTAAAGACCTCAAGCAAGGAGGCTCCAAACTTTTGCGAAGCTGCCTGATTGCGGTTTTTATCGGCTTGATCCTCCGGGTAATCATAAGTCAAGGCGTGGTTGGGGCAATATTCAACACATAGTGGCCGGCCTCCGCACAAATCACAATTAACCACTTTTTCCTGAATGACATCGAATACTGCTGCATCAAACGGGCAGGCCAGTTCACAAGCACGGCATCCTATGCAGTGATACAAATCACGAACAGTTATGTCACTGCCCGGCTCTTTGTAAATCGTGTTCATCAAGCAAGCCATAATGCAGGGCGCTTCCTCGCAATGGGAGCAGCAGACAGAATAGAAAGCGTTTCTCTCCGTGTCATTAACAATTTTAATTCGACTTTGATAGTGATTCCACTGCCGGCAGTGCTCAAGCGTGCAGACCAACTGACAAATGCCGCAGCCGTTGCAAAGCGAAGCATTGTGATATAGTCTTTTTTGTGTCATACTCATTTCCTCCACCAGCTATTCAGTATATGGATTAAATGCCGAGCCTTTTTTCCGTCTCCGGCAATGGATGACCGGTGCCGGGGTTCCAGCCCCGGACCTGCCAGTATTGCTCTAAAACGGCCTGTACTTTATCTTCATCCACAATGTTTCCGGATTGGAGTTCCCGGTAAAAGCGGCGCGGGAACTTGCTGTCATCGGCAACTTCTCCATGCCGGAGGTTGAACAGTTTCATAAGATTCCAGGTTCTTTCCGATCCTGCCATTAGTTCGTCCGGATTCATAGGTATTCCGGTCATACAAGTATAGAGCTCTGCCAGAATAGTGGGTCCTATAGTTTCCATTACCGGCGGCCGAATACATATACCGACAGAGTTGTATAGATTAATCAAGTCTTCCGCCCATTTTGACATAACGGCAATATCAACTGTATCATTTTCCAGGTCTATGGCTGCGGATTTTAAATCATCAGGCATGTCCAGGCGGTCATACATGGGTTTCTTGAATCCAAATCTTTCTTTTTGGTAATAATACAAGTTCTCATTATAACGCAAAATTTCAACCGGATTGCGGCAGCGCAGATGATCCCCGCCCCGAATATTGGTGAGTATGCCCAGTGTCCAGGTTGACCAGCGTCCGCGGGGATCGATCATGGGTATCTCTACTCCCTTGACATGCATGGCATAATCATCCGCTCCCGGCCAGTGCTCGGCCGCCCTTTTTACCCCTTCAGCCAGAATATCCCCGATTCCTTGCCTTAAAGATATATCCTTAAGCAATGCAAAGGCAGCGTCATCATCCCCGAAAGCAAGCTCGTACCCCACATCATCCTTGTTGATGATACCTTTTTGATAGAGTTCCATGGCAAAAGCAATTACGCTTCCTGAACTGGACATATCGATACCATAACGCTGGCACAACTCGCTGGATTTGATGGAAGCCTCTGTACTCAGACCCACATTTGACGAATAGGATACGGTAGGGGTAATTTCCATATCCTTTACAAGCGTACCTGCGTATTTGCCTTCCGTTATTTCTGCCAAATGTCCACAGGCGATAATACATGATTGACAGGCAATATGCCGGCTGCCGTATATATCTACTATTTGACGGCCGGCTCTTTGCTTCCAATCCGGTAAAGTCCCCCGGGAATAATTGTGTACTGATAAAGCATTAAATCCGCCATAGGGAATCGTGGCATTCATGGTCCCATAAGAACAAAATGCCTGGTAAGAAGAGGCTGACTTAATTAAATTTTGTCCTTTGGCGCTTAACTCCAGCACTCCTTTGGGATCAGCGGGCACTATTGGCTTTGACCCTCTAATTACTACTGCCTTGAGTTTTTTGGATCCCATGACCGCACCCATCCCGGTACGCCCAAATCCATCATAATATCCGTTTTCAATACTGGCAAAGCGCACCTGATTTTCACCGGCTTGACCAATCAATAGAACTTCGGCTCCATAGTGGCGAGCTTTAAGCAGGTCTATGCTCTCCCATGCATCTCTTCCCCATACAAAAGAAGCTTCTTTTATTTGAACTTTGTCTTCTTCTATTAACAGGTATACCGGTTTTTGCGCCTGGCCTTTGATAATCAACCCGTCATAACCGGCACCTTTCAAGCGAAGCCCCAAAAAAGCGCCGGAGTTTGATGATCCAAATCCGTTGCTTAAAGGGGATTTGGCTGATACTTCCATGCGCGAGGCGGTCGGAAACGGTGTTCCTACTAAACAGCCAACACTGAATACCAGGATGTTTTCAGGGCCAAGGGGGTCAGCGCCTGCAGGTATCTCATCATATAATATCCGAGCATTAAAACCGATCCCGCCTATATAGTCCTTGGCAAAGTCAGGCTCAAGCTTTCTCATCTTGATATTTTGAGTACTCAAATCAACTTCCAGCATTTTCCCGGCATAGCCAAACATAAACTTTCCCACCCTTCTCTTCATTTCACATAGTTATATGAATCAATCAGAAGAAATAATAAGCATTCGTTAATTCTAAAATTAGTTTGTATACCAATTATATATTCATAAATGGGAATTTACAACCGTTACTTGACGACACAAAAGGACACAAGGGGACGTTTTTGGTGTGTCATTAGTTTTCTCGTCATGCTTTAAAAATAGAAGGCAAAGCATCTTTTGAAAACCCTATGCCCTCCTTGAATTACGAATGTTAAGAAAAAAACTGGACCACTCTGCTCATAAACTAAGCCATTTAAACAGAACTCCATCAAGTTTATATGGACCACATGTACATCTAATACCATACAGGGTTTGTGCAGCATTATTTGGAATGGAACAAAATTCGTGGTCGTTGGTGAAGGGGGAACGATTTTAACTTCGCCGGACGGTCAAACCTGGACAGTGCAGAACTCTGGAACTACAAATACATTATGTAAAGTAATATGGAATGGAAGTTATTATGTTGCCGTCGGTGCAGGGGGGAACAATCCTAACTTCCCCGGATGGGCAAGCCTGGAGGCCATTAGATTCGGGGACCACCCAGGACTTGTACGGTATTATCTGGGACGGGAACCAATTCATCGTGGTTGGTACTAACGGCACTATTCTGGCTGCCAATAAATTACTGGCATGATTTGAATATTTAATTCGAAGTAACCCAGATAGGTTTTAACATTCGGACATATAGATGGGCTGGTTTAATATGGCAAGAAGCAAATTAACAGCCAAGGATAACACAGGCTATATTTATCCCCGTTTGTTAGTTGATTTTTTAAGAAAACTTGCTGCACCGCAAATATCTATAACATTAGTCTGATAAATGAAATGAGAGCTATCAATAGTATGTGCTTCAACGTTTGCCCCAGTCTGTTTAAGTGATTTGTTTGATATTCTGCTCCCGCTTTTTTTGTTTGTGAGGATATTAGTTTCAATACCGGAATATCTCGCGGGACAGTTCTTGCTCCGGTGTGACAAAACCCCCGTCAACCATGACACACAGCAAAACCGCCCGTTACATGGGCGGCAGCCATTTTCTTAAGAGACTATCATGATACATCGGCCCTGATCTTAACGTTAACAAGTTTTTCTTCATCTCTTCTGAATTCGTTAGTATAATCCTGCCAGGGTTTGTCATCTAATGTTATCCACAAAAAGCACATAATAGCTACCCTCCTTGGTTATTTCACTTATTTTTCCCTTCAAGCAATCATTTATGCAGAGACACAAGGAGACACAAGGGGACGCTTTTATTGTGTCATTCATTTTCACATCATGCTTTAAATTGAAGGTAAATCATTAAATCGAATAGATCATTTGGGGCTTTCACTTTAAGGGTACGCAACAATTTAGCCAGACTGAAAGATTCCTCTTATTTTGCTTGCATAGATATCGAACCCCGGAACTGTAAAGAAGCATCGGATACTATATCGGCCTGGTTTGGATCGACCACCAAAAACAAATGCTTATATTGGACTGGCGTCCCCTCATCGCTAGCATGTTATATGATTGTGAAGTCGGTACGGCTGGATATTATGCACCGGTGTGAATATACAATTACCAAAGAGGTGATTTTTGTGCCAAGAATAATAAGGATAAAAGTAAGAGTGGAACCCCGTCCCCATGACACGCCCGGGTATAGGTTAGTGAAAGATTTCAATATCGTTAAAAGAGCTTAATGACACAACAAAAACGTCCCCCTGTGTCACCTTGTCGCATTGTTTAATTTGGTTGGGTTATGTATAGTTTGTGAAAAGAACTATTAATATAGTTATAAAATTAGCAGGATATTTTATTTAAGAGTCGAATAAGGATTATTAAAGATCGTTTGTTAATCTTAATATGAATTATATTACCGAGCATATCTGTGGAACCGGTCAGGCCAACTGGCAGACCATCCTCAGATGCTTGTTGCCATGGGCTATCCCGTGAATTATAACAGTCCCAAGGAGATAGGGGATGAGATGGCTTCCTTGGCGCCCTCCATGGCGGGTATTAATTATGAGAGGATAGACAAACAGAAAAGCCTGCAGTGGCCCACTCCGGCTAATCCCCTAACCAGCCATCACCTGAATCCGACTACTGGAATCGGTGAGTATAAGTTGTGTTGTAAAGCTCGAAAAGGTATAGGAGGCCAATTATGCGCAAAGTGT
>JAQUBU010000289.1 GCA_028686565.1 Syntrophomonadaceae bacterium | reverse complement strand
CCCAGCAGCCAGAGACATTGATAATCGAAAACAGCACTATACCAGCAGTCAATATTTTTCTAAATATAAACCCGCACCTTCGTCCCTCTTAGCAAAGCCACTAACCATAACATCAAAGGAAAGGCCAGGCCAATGATTAAAAATAAGTAACCCGCATATTCAGACCATTGAAAAGCATCAAAGAGATTACCGGGCACTAGGGCCAAAGCATAAATAGCTGTTGCTATACCTATAATAAGCAAGTGAAAATATTTCGACCGGTCAATATTAAAAAGCTCACTTAAGGAAAAAGCAGCTGCAAAACCCATGTTTATCGTTGGCCTTATCCCCATAACCATCCAAAGAGCCAGGAAGAAGTAGTCGGGCCTCTGTACAACCGGCACCTGTATGATGCTCAGCAAGGTAAAACCAGGCCATAATATGCTTTGTAAGCGATCTGCTCCATAGATTAACAAAGCGATAATGGAAACCATAAGGTATATACCCGTTGTTAAACCCACAGCTGTAAATCCTGCTTTGAGAACCTCTTCCTTGCGGGTCACCAGGAAATAAAAAACGAGCAGGACTTCGGTCCCTGAAAAAACTATTGCCGTAGCCAGCGAGGCCTGACCGATCGCCGCCCATCCAGCCTGTCCAACTGGCAGTAAATTAGTATAATCCCCTTCGCTCAAAGGAAAAAACAAGGTGCCCAGTAAAATAAGCAGTATATAGAAAATCAACTCATTAAGCCGGCCAATTACTCGAGCACCCTTGTTTGCAACATATACCACTCCTGTCATTACCAAGAAAACAATCATGGGCAGCGGAGTACGCGGCAATAAATAGATACTGGTTATTTCCGAGAAAATACGTATAGCTATCGATTGTAAAAAAACCACATAAACTACGAAAATTAAGCCGCTTAGATAGCCCAGCGGCTTCCCCAAAGTGAATTGAAGCATTGCCACAAAACCCAGATCCGGCCGTATCCTGGCCCAGCGCTCGATAAGAAATATGGAGGCCAGGGGGAACACAGCCCCCAATAGAATTGCTATCCAGGCATCTGTTCCTGCCTTTTCAGCAGTTATACGGGGCAGGCTGAAAAGCCCGGTGGCTATCTGGGCGCCAATTATTATAAAAATCAGCTGTTTACTGCTTATCATGGAAGCTGTTTTATCATTCACCCTGATTATTTCCTCCTCCGGTATTTCCCTGACGTCTCCGGTCTTGTAGCGGTATCGATGCGGGACGCTCATTCATTTTCCATATAAAAGTACGGAAAAAGGTATCCTTCCAATCAGCATAACGCGCTGGTGCCAACGGAGCAAAAAAAGGCACACCCATACTGCTTAATCCACTAAGGTGCGTAATAATCATCAGCCAGCCCAGAGAAAAACCAAATAGGCCAAAGCTGGCTGAGAGCAGTAATAGCGGCAGGCGTAATATCCGGGTGCTTAGAATCAATCCGCTGGAAGGTAGGGCAAAGGTCGAAATGGTGGTAATAGCAATAATAACAATAATACCAGGACTGGCCAGTTTGGCGGATATGGCTGCCTGGCCTAATATAATTCCCGAGACCACTCCCACCGTTTGCCCAATGGAAGCTGGTAAACGCAAACCTGATTCAATAACCATCTGAATTATAATTTCCTGGATTAAGGTTTCAAAAAATACTGTAAAAGGCACCTCTTTACGAGCTCGGGCCAGACTGATTAATAAATCCGAGGGTATCAATTGCGGTTGAAAACTTAAAATCGCAATATACAAGGCGGGAAAAGATACTGCAATGAAGAAAGACAGATAGCGCAGACATCTTATATATGTGGATACAAAGGTTCTTTCATAATAATCCTCTGAGGTTTGAAAGAATTCTATAAATAAGGACGGTAACATTAACACCAATGGTGTTCCATCAGCAGTTATCATTATGCGTCCTTCCAATAGTTTCATTGTCGCCTTGTCCGGCCGCTCGGTGCTCCAGGTCTGCGGGAACAATGAATAGGGATTATCCTCGGTTAATTTTTCAATATAACCTGTAGCAGTTATCCCATCTATATTGATCTTATTGATTCTATTCTGCACTTCTTGAATAAGATGAGGATCAGCCAAATCTTCTATATAGACTATAGCTACCTGGGTGCGGCTTCTTTGTCCGACAACTGTTTTCTGAACCACCAGGCGGGGATCTCTTAAGCGGCGTCTTAGCAATGAAATATTTACATCAATATTTTCAATAAAGCCTTCCCGCGGGCCTCTGGTGCTTCTCTCTCCGGGGGGTTCATCCACTGCACGCTGCTGACCGGCATGAATATCGATAACCAGTGCTTCGTCCTGACCATCAAATAATAGTACCAGCATTCCGTCAAATATGCTTTGCACCAGTTCGGGCAGCTTATCATTTTTTTTGATTTGCCCAACCATTATGGATGTTTTACTGATAGTATCAGCAAAGCTTCCAACTCCCAAATCAGGCTGGCTTTGATTCTTTGCCCTCAACATCAATGGTCTTAATATATGCTGGTTTAAAGTATCTGCGTTAATAACACCATTAATATAAACAGCGTAACCTTCTAATTGTTCTTCAAAGCCCACATAAAAGCTGCGGCTGATAATATCCGCACTTTTCTCAATATAGGGTTTGAGTAAATTCATGGTTTCGGCAAGATTGACACTCAGCTTAAGGTCAGGAATATAGCTGTTATCCCTATTATTATTACCGGATATTGATGGCTTGCGGGGGATAATTTTCATTAGCATTAACTCCTTGGTTAATTTGCTAATATCTTTCCCCGCTGAGGTTTAGCTATACAGGTAAATAAAAAGCTGGCTTCAATTAAAAAAGATGGTTCTAAGAGTATATTAAATTTATGATGAGCAGTAGTGAATGCGTGAAGAAAAGAAGGGCACTGGTTCTTTCCAGCCGCCATTTGAAGATATCTTTGAGCAGCAAGCGGGTATGAAAGAAAAGGTAGAAGGCAATAAATAATGATAAAATATGTACTATTTCAATCCCGATAAAAAGCCAGGTAAAATAGAGTAAAAACGTATTACTGATTATAGTTAAGACCAGATAAAAATATGCCGCCTCAAGGATCAGCGAAGAACCGAGCATTAACCATATCTGCGCTTGGCTTTTAACCCCGGTTGCTATCATCCAATTAGCCAGGGATTTCATCATATCCAATTCAAACTCTTCAGGCTTTCCCTTAATTATCTTAGCAAAATAGATGGAGTAAAGTGCAAAGATTACCCCGGCGTAAATTCCCAGGCTTATCTTCATTTCCCC
>JAQUBU010000037.1 GCA_028686565.1 Syntrophomonadaceae bacterium | reverse complement strand
TATATTTAATGTCTTTGTATCGATAGTCAGTAAAAGGAATCCCAAATTCTTTATGGCAGATCAAGCACGTGGTAGTATAAAGACTTACAGCCCCTTTATCTGCTGGCCGCGGGTTCAAAATATCTTTAAGATTAAGGCCATCTTGGACCTCTCCCCGCTCATCACTGTCTTTTCTTCCTTGTATACCCAGCCAGAAATCTTTCCAAAATACCTCAATCCATTCCCCCGATAATTCAGGGACTATTCGCATCCAGAGCAAGAGACCATCCCGCATTGCCCGGTAAGACATCAACATCTTGGAAGGTATGTCCCGGCGAATTATTCCCTGCTGCATTCCTTCGCAGAGTATTTCCAACATCTTTTTTTCAAAATGTTCTTCACGTTTCAAGATGTCCATATACAATTCTTTACGTAACTCCGGCGGAGCAAAAATTAAACATTGGGTCCAAAATAACGATATATGCAAATCTTTGTAATAGAAAAGAATGTATTCTTTAAACATATGGAGCAGTTTATCTTGGATCTCCATATTCTCTGAATCGTTTATCATACGATTCAACAATTTTTCGTATTCATGGGCAACATCTTGATAAACAGCAAAAAATAAATCCTCCTTTCCTTTATAATGGTTGTAAATAGATGCTTTGTTAATCCCCACTGCTTCGGCTATTTCCTGCATAGTGGCACCTTCATAACCCTTTTGACCAAAAGAAGCAAGAGCGGCTTTTTTGATTTTTTCTTTGGTGGTCATGATCTTCATATAAATATTGCTCCTTCAATCGCCAAACTAACTACCGTTTGTTAGTTTATAGTAACATCTTCCCATTTATGGGTCAATACAAATGTAAAAATATTTAATGCTTCGAAAACCGAGATATTATTAAGCCATATGGTAGAAAAGCAACAAAAAATAACCCCGGGCGCCTAATAGCTCCTGGGGTTATTTTTTGTTGCTTTTTTTAAACCTCTGGTTCATTATTTATCATTTGAAAAATACCTGGTTTGTGCTGAAATCTGCTCTCAGCATCAATATATTCGGCTTTTCGAGCGTTCTGTAAATTAGCCACGTCTACCTTACCCATAAATATCCCTTCCGTACCCACTCCTGCACTCATTATCGTTTGCCGGAGTCCAGGGGTTTTTACGGGACCGTATATGCCGCTGCCCCCAAATTGAGCAACATTGGACATAACTATATACTGATAATAACGATGGCTATCTGCTATGCAACAGCGTTGATAAAGCTGGCTATCCGGATTTTTAGCCACAATAAAGAGTATATCAAGCGGCATATTATTATAATCATCCCGGTTTATCTTATGTATAATATCAAAATGACTGTAATCATAGCAAATTAATACTCCAAAAGACCATTGACTGCCATTTGAAAAGCGAATAAGCTGACTGCCTTTATCCATTACAAAATTTCCTGGCATTTCTTCTGATATAGCTGGAATACGCGCATCATATTGGGATCTGGTCATTTTATTATATTGAAAACGCTTAACTTCATCGTTTGGGCTGGGAATATAAACAAAACAGCGATTTGAACCGTGAGCCATTGCCGGATTTACAAGGGTTTCGGGCTGGGCATCGTATTCAACCCCACCGATAATAATAGTATTAAATTTGCGGGCAAATTCCTTTAAATCAGCTTCCATCCCGAGGGGAAGAAATACTTCGGGAAATACCAGAAAATCAAGCTTTTGCCCGGTTGAATCCAATTTCTTGGACAGAAACTCAAGGTGGGTTTTTATTTCCTCGGTAAATCCCGAGATATTAGGAGAACAGGAAATACAATAAAAATTATTGATATAATCCTCTTCATTCATGCATTTTAATTGGGCAATGCCAATGCTTAGCTCGCCTTCATTATCGTTTGGCAAATAACCTAATTCTTCGAGATTAATGGGAACCAGATAATCAGGTGCTTCCAGTTTCTCTTTATAATCGGGCTTGTCGGCACTCAGATACTCTTCACTTGGTTGAATAGGTGTCCAGGGAAGAGTATTGTCCAACAGCTCACTGTTATGCTTTTCCCTGACGCGAAGATTTCTCAGTTCTGCAATAGGCAGATCCACTTCAAGAAATGCACTGGTTTCCCCTTGAGTATAGGCCACAGCTCCGCCCATGCTTATTGAAGCCCTTCTGGGTCCATTGTACCGGAATGGGGCAAAAACCCCGCTGCCTCCATAATTGGCTATATTAGATACAATGACAAAACACGAAAAACGATGAATGTCAGCCAGGGCATACTGGATGCACAAACGAGTGGCCGGATTGAAGCATGATACAATCAAGATCTCAATTTCGTTTTCGACAATACTCTTTAATATATCGACATTAGTATAATCATGACAGCTGAGTATACCCATATTGCCCAGCGGGGTAGTAAAAACATGAACTTCTTTCCCGCGGTAGAGCTTGCCTTTATCATTGTAAATCAGATCTTCCTCGGAAAAGGATATCTGATTTACCAGTACCGGATCATTGTCCGGCATAAACACTGCCACCGTATTGGTTGTTTCATCGCTCGGTTCATGGCGAAAATGACCCATACGGGCTATTATGATCTGCTGCTGTCTATCTGCCTGTTCCTGAAAAAGATCCATGGACAGCTTATTCCCGGGATGTTCAGACAGTATTCCCATGTCAGCAGACGGACGAATACGGGCAATCATGCCCCTCACATGATTACGCAATTGCTCTCTGTCTTCGTCCACATCAATTCGCCCAATGTATATACCTTCCCCAGCTTTTTTGCCGATAGTTTGCTCAGGATATGGTTCTTGAATTATCGTTACCTTAATGTTCTCCTTCGTTTTTTCAATCCGGCGGGAAAAATCAATGTAGTGCTTTTTAACCTCAAACATAATTCATGCCCCTTTTTTTATCCTATAGCTATACATTTTCGCGTTTGTTCTATAAAGCTCATTATAGGCGGAGAAAGCCATTTCTTCTTGTGATAAGCAACCTGAGTAAAAACCGGCAATGGTTGTTCGTTCCAGGGCAATTCCGCCAAAAGATTCTGAGAAATTTCATAATCAACTGAAATCCGAGGCAAAATAGTAACCCCCATACCACTGATAACCAGTTGCTTTATGGCGTGAATACTGTTAATCTCAATTATTGATCTGGGCTGGACCATGGCTTCTCTTAATAGTTCATCGATCATAGCGCGATATGTACAGTTTTCATGAGTTACTATTAAATCCTGGTCCCGAAAAATCCTGATACCGGATGAGTCTTGGAAAAGCAGAGGATGATCCGGTGCAGCCACTATGACTACCGGTTCCGTTAATAAAGTCTCAATAATCAAATCAGAATAGGTCACTTCACGGGTCAAAAAGAAGGCTACATCTACGGAATTGTTTTGCAGTTGTTCGTAAATGTCCTTTACCGTTCCAAACTTCAGGCTGATGTCGACCATGGGATGCTCTTGCATGAAATGCTTCATAATTGAAGGCAGGCGCACAACACTGAAACTCTCATTAGCCCCTATGGTTATCTTTCCGCTGATCACTTCATTGTTTTTTGAGACCGCAACCATCTCCAGGGCTTCATCGCAGAGTTTCAATATATTTTCTGCATAATTGAGGAGTTTTTCGCCTTCCTGAGTAAGTATTATTCTATGTCCCAGTCTTTCGAAAAGATGTATATTTAGTTCCTTTTCCAAAAGAAGCACATGGGTTGATACTGTGGGCTGCGCATATCCCAGTTCTTTGGCAGCATGGCTGAAGCTGCCGGTTTTAGCGATCATTGCGAAAGTCCTTAAGTGTTTTATTTCCATTATTATGAATTTCCTCCGTAATTTTATTGTAATTTATAATTATATCTATCACAACTATCAATTTTACAAATGAACTATTCCATATTATATTGTTTCTATAGATTATTTCTCCAAACCTAGCTTTTAAGCAGTTTCCTCTGCACCGCTGCAACAAGGGGCAAGACATATTTTTAATCATTCCTAACGCTACACTCAAACCCAAAAACGAAGCGATAATGTTTCTGCTAAAAAAAGGTGCCTCGTTATTAGAAGGAAACAATTGGAATCGGAAGGTATTGACAGAGATCTCCTGGGAATCTGATGAGGCCGATTGCAAAACAAAAATACCACGGCCCGAACTGTGAAATTTTTAAAGGAGGGAATCGGAATGAATGTTTTTGAGGCAATTAAAGAAAGACGATCCTGCCGAAACTACTTAAATCAGGTAGTTGAAGAGGAAAAGATCAGGGCTATCCTGGAAGCGGGACAATGGGCCCCTTCGCCCATGAACTTGCAGCCCTGGAGCTTCTACGTAGTGAAAAATCAGGAAATCAAAACAAGATTGAAGACAGCATGTCAGGAAAGCCTGCAGGAGGTTTTTAAACTCAGCGGATGGAAATGGGTGGATAAATACCAGGTGGATTTCCTGACTGATGCTCCGGTAATTATAGTAATAGCGGGTGACCCTAAAAAAACTGGCGCAGATCAGTTCATATCTGCTCCCGGTTTGGGGTACGCCTACGCTTGCAGCGCGGCTGTTCAGAATATGCTGCTGGCAGCTCATACTCTCGGCTTGGCCACCCTTTGGTTTACGCTGTGCGATCCCGGCAAAGTTAGAGCGCTGATTGAATTGCCGGCCACTATGGATATCATAAGTATGATCGTGCTTGGATATCCCTCCAAAGACCCTGGTCAAAGCAAGAGAAAAGCCTTTGATGAAACGGTGACATTTATAGATTAACCCTAAATAAGCATCTCCCGGATAAACGACGCCATTCACTACTGCACCGTGCATAACGCGATTTATCCGGGAGCCTAATCAATCAAGGGGAAAAACTATCTATGGTTTGTGTATAAATTCATCACTATGGATTTTCACCTGGAGGATTATAATATTTTACACAATATTCTCAGTACCTGCCTCCCCTGCTTCACAAGTTTGCGATTTTTTGTTCTATCTCATCAAATAGTTGTTTAAATACCTGCTCAAATTGTTCATGCAATTTTATAATCTCACTTTCGTCTTGGGCAGCCAAAGAACGCTGCAGTTCCGAAGCTATATCAAAAAAACCTCTTGCGCCAATATTACCCGAACTTCCTTTTATTTTGTGAACTATTTGCACAGCATCTTGATAGCGTCTTTCACTAATACTGCTGCTTAAGTTAAGCAAAATATCTTTATTTTCTTGATAGTATTCATTCAAAACCATCAAATATAGTTCCATATTATTTCCCAGGCGCCTGACCCCGTCATTTTCGTCCAGAACAGCTTCGTCGCAGGCAGAGACTACTTCCTGGCTGATTGCCTCATCTTGCAGTTTCTGGCGTTCTTTGCTTAGTGGTTTAATTATGTTCAATATGGTTGCCATAAATTTTTCCGGTTCGAAAGGCTTGCTTATATAGTAGTCAATACCCGCCTTCTTGCACTGTTCCTCTACACCACCTATAGCATCTGCTGACATTGCCGCAATTGGTATGGCAACATCAATCTCTCTAATATGGCGGGCAGCATCGTAACCGTTCATAACCGGCATATGCAAATCCATAAGAATCAAATGCAAGTTGTCCCGATTTTCTTTATAGAACTCCAGTCCGGCTTTTCCGTTGTCAGCCAGAGATATTTTAAAACCTGCTAGCTCCAAAATAGAACGGGCGATAAACTGGTTGGTATGATTGTCCTCCACAATAAGCACATGATAGGGATAATCCACCAATAAGCCAGCAGCCTGATCTATATTTGAAGAGCTGTCGTGCATTTCCATGACTTTGTCCTTAAAAATTTCAATAATGCCGTTATGCAAAATGGAGGCTATAATCGGTTTACTGATACCGCAATCGATGTTCATTTTCTCAATTATTTCAAAAATTTCTTCCTTCATCAGGGGAATAAGCAAAATAGTTCTGGGTTTGCTTTTTATCAATGGGTCTGCTTTAACTTCATTAATAAAATCAACTCCCCCGCATTCTGGTGTATCATTGTCCACTATTAGCAAATCATAGGTTTTCTTATCATTTCTAAGCAATTGTACAGCCGTATCCGCCGATGCCGAAAAATCTGCCGGCATATTGAACGAGTTTAGACAGTTAAGGAGTAAATCGGAATCACCGGGGCTTTTTTCCAAAACCAACACCTGAATCTTTTTGAAGTAAATGGATTCCGATTTTTGTTTATCTTCATCCTCTTTTGGGGTATCCACTTCTAAGGCCAGCTGTATAACAAAGGTTGATCCTTCACCCGGGCTGCTATAAACGCTGATTTCGCCATCGAGCAGTTCTACCAGGCTTTTAACAATCGAAAGTCCTAAACCAGTACCTCCATAACGCCTGTTGATACTGGAATCGCCTTGATCAAATGGCTTGAAAAGATTATTCAACTGCTCAGTGGGCATGCCAATACCAGTATCTGCAACCACAAACTCCATACGGCAAATATTGTTATCCCTGGCCAACAGCCGAATCTTAACCGCAACCTCTCCATCCACGGTAAACTTCACCGCATTACTGATTACATTCAGCAGTATCTGTTCCAGACGGGTCGGATCACCCCAGAAGTATACGGGAATATGGGGGTCTTTATCAAGAGCAAAAGTAACTCTTTGTTCCTCAATCTTAAACGCTACGATGTTAATAACCTGCTGCAGCACCTTGTCCAAATTGAAGGGAATTCTCTCAATTACAATTTTTCCGGCTTCAATCTTGGAAAAATCCAGGATGTCGTTAATAATTGCCAGCATATTCCTTGACGCCTGAGTTATCTTTTCCAAATATATGCTTTGCGTAGTTGTGACTCCGGTTTTCTTGATTAAATACGCCATACCAGTTATAGCATTAAGCGGGGTTCTTATCTCATGTGACATGCGGGCTAAGAAAGTCGATTTAAACTGGTTGGCAGCTTCGGCTTCTTCCTTGGAAATCTTTAAAGCTTCTTCAACTCTTATCCGTTGAGCAACTTCCTTCTTCAATTTCATAATCCAATACCACGAAACCAGAATAATTATTAGTATGAAGGTACCTGCGATAACCGCAGTTCTGATTATCCGGCTGTAATCAACCTGGTTCTCGATGCCAATCCAGCGACTATTGATCGCAATTTTTTCTTCCTCAGTGATGCTGCCCAGCCCTTTATTAATAATTCCCACCAGCTGAGGCCAGTCATTGCGGACCGCAAAATAAAGCGCCTGCTTTTCCGTGTTATCTACCTTGATATACTTCAAATTAGTCAGGCCATTGTTTTTAATAACATAAACAGATGTTGCCAGATTACCTACAAAATACTTTTCTTTGCCGGCAGCAACTGCCTCCAGTGCTTCAAGATCTGTTTTATACATATCAAATTCAAAGGCGCCCAAGGTCTTGAGGTAACTGTGGTGGGAGCTGTTTTTCTTTACAGCTACTCTTTTGTAAAACAGGTCTTCCAGACCGCTGATGCTTTGTTCGCTGTTATTTACAAAAATCACTCTCTGGAAATAGTAATAAGGCTCTGAGTATATGAAATACTGCTCCCGTTCTATGGTCCTGGCAATACAGGGCAGCATGTCCAACTGTTTGGAGGCCGCCCTTTCATATGCCATAGGCCAAGTCAGTCCTATGGCTATCTCCATTTTTATACCGGTACGCTCGCTGAGTAATTCAATATAATCGGCAGCTATCCCCTTATATTGGCCATCGGTATCGATAAACTCATAAGGTACAAACTCCGGATCAACCCCCAGGCGAATTACCGGGTGCTCCTTTATAAACTCTCTTTCAGCGGGTGTGAATTCTATTGCACTAGCGGCATAAGCAGTGCTGCTTATGGCCATAAGTGCGAACAGGCCAAGCATCATAGCCTTTATAAACTTCACACCTATTCCCCCTCTTAAATAAGACTTTGTACATACTTACTGGATATCAGTCTAATATCATTTTCGATTTCCATAAATGCATCAATCAGATGGGGATCAAAATGTTTGCCCCGTTCCCTTAACATGATTTGCAGGGCCTTATCATGGGAAAACGCCGGCTTATATACTCTCTCGTTTCTCAGAGCATCATAGACATCAATAATCGCCATTAAACGTCCGCTCAGCGGTATATTCTCACCATGCAAACCTTTGGGATAACCTGAACCATCATACTTCTCGTGATGAGTTCCCACAATTTCAATAGCCGTATGAATAAAAGTGGCACTCTCGTCAAGTGCCAGATCACAGCTTAGGGCTTCAACTCCAAAGGTCGTATGTTTTTTCATAATCTCAAGTTCTTGCGGGTCAAGTTTGCCGGGTTTTAACAGAATTTTATCCGGTATGCCTACTTTTCCGATATCATGCAATGGAGCGGTCTTGATAAGTTCAACAATATATTCCTCAGACATAATCTGACAATAAGCGGGCTTGGTTCTTAAAAATTCACACAGGACCTTCATCATCGACTGGGTTCTGACAGTATGGTTCCTGGACTCGATATTGCGTATTTCCAACAGGCCGATCAAGGCATGTATGGTGATATCCCTGGTTATGACCAATTCCCTGGTTCGGGCTGATACCGTTTCTTCCAGAATAAGATTGTGTTCCTCCACCCTTTTCCGGGCTTTGCGCAGATTTAAATGAACCTCTATCCTCTTTCTTAATGACAACATATTGAGAGGCTTCCTTATATAATCTACAGCTCCCAAATCCAGGCCTTTGATTTCATTTTCGACTTCATCATAGTTGGTCAAAATCAATGTAGTTATTTTTCTATATGTGCTATTTTTCTGCAGCGCCTCCAAGACCTCGAATCCGTTCATATTAGGCATATTCAGATCCAATATAATTAAATCCAGGTTAGGATTTTCTTTAACTGAATCCATGGCCTCAATTCCGTCACAGGCCATCAGAAGATCATAATAATCGGACAAAATACTCTTTATCAACATCAGATCTGTTTTGGAATCATCTACAACCAGAATTTTCGCCCTCATTAGATTCCCCCCTATTATTGATCGATTAGAATCCTGTTTCCTTCAGTCTCGATATTTTTTAAAAATGAATCAACTGACATAGTCCCGGTCATAACCTGGTGTAATCCGGGAGCATAGTATTGATCTTTTATAATTTGCCAGCGCGGAACCGGAACATCTATGCTCGGGTTCTTAAATCCCTCCAAAAATGGTATAAATTCCGGATACTCCTTGAAAACCAGGCTGTCAGCCAGGTCTTTTCTTACCGGTGTGCGGAAAGGATAAAATGCGTCATGTTCAGGGCTGTATTCTCCGTTCATGATTTTTTCCTGTGCTTCACTGCAAATCAGGTAGCTTATGAACTTTGTCGCAGCGTTCTTCTTTTCAGGGCTAAGCCCGGCTGGCAAAGCCAGCATCATAGGTCCTACTTCCGAATGTATCCCAATATCATCAAGGGAAATAACCCCTACCTTGAAAGGATTTCCATTTCTCCATATATCGGTTACACCCCACAAACCCTGAAACTCAAATGCTACCTGCTGCTTTCTGAAGTAATCCATTACCTCAACACCAGTATCATTAACCCATGTTTTTTGAGCATGCCGCCCCAGAGTATCTTTGTAAAATTCAATAGCAGCTTTGGATTTATGGTTGTTCACAGCTACCTTGCTGCCGTCGTCGTTAACCAGGCTGGAGCCAAAGCCATAGATAAACTGATTCACCATCCACGAAACATCGTTGTGATTGGCACCTACCAGACCAATGCCCCGAGACTCGGTTTTGGTCTCAACCTGCTCACAGGCAGCGACCAGATCGTCAATGCTCTTGATGCTCTGGGGATCAACACCGGCTTTTTTCAGAAGATCATAGTTATATATCAAGCACATGGAATGTCCCAGCCAAGGCATTCCATAAGTTTTGCCATCAACAGAAGCCAAATCCCATAGATTCTGATAAAAGTAGTCCTTTTCCTGCTTAAAGTCATTCGTTAGATCCATCAATTTCCCATCATTGCCAAAGTATTTAACGAATCTGTACGGAAGCATATAGATATCAACCGGCGAATCCTCTTTCAGCATGGTTTCAATAGAATTAAAATCCTCGTCCCCATCCGCCAGCTTGACCTCAATACGGTCATTATTACAGGTGTTATATGAATCAACTATTTTTTGGATTGCTTCTCCCCGGCCGGAATAGGCCTTCCATGTTATGCGAAAAGTCAGCAGTTCTTTTGGTGTAGTCGAAGATACAGTTTCAGTGGTGTTAATTTTGGTACATCCCGTAAGCCACGTAAAAAGCAGCAGTATGATTAATAATTTAAGCTTAAAACTAAATTTTTTCACTTTAGCCCCTCCATGAACTTACATAAGTAATTCCAAATATTGCTTGTCACGGATATTTTAACTTATCTTAGGGGAAGCAGTTTTTGAAAAGGGACATTGGGAGCGAACCGATATCAGCAAATATTCATGCAACAGCCGCATGAAGAACTGGCATCTAATATTATATGAGATTTTCTGTCCTTATTTGCCATATCTTAGTCTTTTTTTATATTTATTCTCTTCTCTTATTATTTTTCCTCTATTATCTGCAGGTCTTGACAAAAATTGCTCCCTTTTTTTGTCTTAACATTATTAAAAAAACATACATATCCTGATTAACAATTAAGTTAACAACTTTATGAAAAGTAGAGCTGTTTTTGTTAAGCATCGGAAACTGCGCAGCAGTTTAAACATACTGCTATAACGAGGCAGCGCCTCGTATAACCCGCTGCCTGTTTGTTTATAGAAACCCGACCGTTTAAAGGAGCGGGGGACATTTTTTTCACCTCATTATATATTTTGCGGTGTTTATTGTTACTGAACTTGATAAATATTTGTGACATTTAACTTCAATCTGAATAGTATATATTAGACTTGGAGATAAGGAGGGTTGAATGTGAGTAGTTGTTGTCACGAAAGAAACTGGTTTGATTTCCACAGAAGAGAGATGCGTGACTGTCCCGATGATGAACTGCAATTAGTTTTAGAAAGCTCTGTTCCTCGCAACGGTCAGACTAATGTTTCGCCAAGCATAAAATCAATAAAACTGACTTTTAGACATGGTTTCAATTGGGTTGATTCTTATGAGATTGATATGTGGCAAGGAAGTAATAAGGTCCCCATAAGAGTCAAGGCAAGCCATGAATACGGATTTAAGATTCTAAAAGTTATACCCGTTAATTCTTTGGAAGGTGGAGTTGTTTACAAGGTCCGTATCAAGGCATTCTTTGTAGACCATTGTGGGGATACGATTATAAAAATTAAAATGATCAGCTTTAGAACTGGGTGTAAATAATCCAAAAGATTAGAGGAAGCAATAGCTTCCTCTAATTTCCTCAGGAAAGACCGCAATAAAGAATCGCTGTCTTGTTTTTCTTTATCCACCTGTTGACAGTTGTCCTAAACGCTTGTCCATTTCCTCCTCCATCTGCAATCTAAGCCCGGGGGTCTTTGACACTACCCGTTCAAACTGCCGTCTCCTGAGTGACAGTAACATACAGGGGGTTCGGGCACGAACTGTTGCGGTCCTCAAGACTTCCTTCAAGAGAGATATTTCACCAAAATAGTCTCCGTCCTCCAAGACATTTACTATCCTCTCGCTATCGTCTCCCAGGTTTATAACTATATCAACTTTTCCGCGGGCGATAACATAGAATCTATCACCCTGTTCGCCTGCATTGATTATTATTTTGCCGGGTGCATAGTATTCAGAAATGAAATATTCTGTTAATTCCTCAAGCATTTCACTTTCCAGATCTTTGAACAGATTGATTTTAGAAAGCCTGCTAGCCTCTATTTCTGCATAATTCAAGTCATCCCCGACCAGAAAACCTGTCTGCTTATTACATAGATCTGCATAGAGACCTTGCTTGCCCATAAGTTCCTGGTGGGTTCCGTGTTCTGCTACACGGCCTTGTTCCATAACATAAATCATGTCATAGTCCTTAGTATTGTCCAAGCGGTGGGTTATATTTATAACCGTCATTTCTTTGGTTATTTGTTTAAGCGTCTCATTAATGGCACGTTCAGTCTTGGGGTCAAGAGCTGATGTTGCTTCATCTAATATTAATATTGATGGTCTGCAGAGCAAAGCCCGCGCTAAAGCTATTCGCTGCCTCTGCCCTCCGGATAGCTGCGCCCCCCGCTCACCGGCCAAGGTATCATAACCAATGGGAAGATCCATAATATGTTCATGAATCTCGGCTGCTTGGGCAGCATAGACAATATCCTCATCGCTGGCCCCCGGTTTTGCTATTCTGAAGTTTTCTTTAATTGTGTCATTAAAAAGGAAGTTTTCCTGCAGTACAATTCCAATCAGGCGATGCAGCGATTCCATATTAATGCTGCGCAGGTCATGACCATCGATTTCCACACTGCCTGCTTTGGGATCATAGAATCGCATGATCAGATTAATTATAGAGCTTTTTCCAGAACCGCTGGGTCCCACTATGGCTACTGATGCCCCTTTGGGAATCTTAAGATTTACATTATTTAAACAGATATTTTCATCAGTATATCCAAAACTTACATTTAGAAGCTCAATGCTGTTCTGAAATTCTTGAATCTCTGTGGCATCAGGTAAATTGTCAACCTCAGCTTTTTCATCTTGAAAACCTTGAATTCGCTTCATGGAAGAGGAAGACCCCATTAAAACCGGGATAATCCTGGTAAAATTGCCTACCGCTACACTGAGTCCCACAAAAAGACTGTTAAATGAAACCAGAGTCCCTGGAGTGATCCAATCATTAAACGCAAAGAAAGCCCCCAGACAAATAATAATTACGTTAAAAAGCTCGATTATCCCGAGGGGCGTTATTTCCATGATATCATTTAAAAAGAAGGCTTTCTGAGTCAAATCAGAAAGATGGGCGCTTTCCTTTTGGAAGGAAGTCCTGACCGTATTTTGAAGGCTAAACGATTTCACCACCTGTTGAGCATTAAGGTTCTCTTCAACTGTAGACAAAAGTTCTGCCTGGGTATTTTTCATAAGATCATTGGCAGCAGAAACCCTGCTGTTAAAAAAGTATGGCCCTAAAGCACAGAACAACAATCCGAGCAATGAAATCGAGGCCATTTTCCAATCCAGGTTAAAAATTATTACGGTATTTACCACGATACTCAGGAATGCCTTGACACCGACAGGAAATGCCATATTAACCATATACTCTATGCTGTAAAGATCATTGGAGAAGTAAGACAGAGTTTCTCCGGGTCTGGAATTGGCATAGTATTTTAGAGAAAGCCGCTGCATCTTATCAAAAAGCTGGTTTCTAATTCTACATATAATCCCGGCCATCATTTTAGAATACAAATAGCATCGAAAGACATAGCCGACCTTTGATACTATCACCGCCGAAAGCAGCAGAGCCAGTATTAGAACCATTACCTTTTGATCCTTGGGGATGATAGCATTGTCAAGCAAAAACTTAAAGCTAAGCGCAATAAAACTCTGAACCGCCAGGTCCAGCAGCACACCAAGGTAGTAAATGGAGCAATATAATTTATAGTGCCGATAATAGCCCCATACGTTTTTAAGCAATAATATCAAAATTATCACCTGCACTTCACAAATATATATCCGTGCTTGTTATTAAACAGATTTGCATTACTATATTTATCCTTCGAATACTGAATAGATATCGCATCGCGGTGTCAAACCCCTATGCTAACTTTATTCTTCTGTTAATTACATCAAATTCCTTTAATATGCAAAAAAATCCCCCATTAGGGGATTTTAAGAGATCAAAAAATAAGCATTGTTCAATTTATATGACAAAGATTTCTATTTATTATACTTCGTTTTTGTGAGGACCTTATTCCTCTCCTATGAATTTTATGATTTACGTGTCATATAATCTATC
>JAQUBU010000288.1 GCA_028686565.1 Syntrophomonadaceae bacterium | reverse complement strand
GATAATGCCCAATCCATCTATGAGCTTTCCTTGATTGAGGAAGTCAAAGGTATAGACAAGCAAATTCAAAAAGATTTCGGGTTTAAACCAGATTTTGAAAAAGCTAAATACTATCTTGAAGCCAATGACGGTGCTGGCAATACCTTTAAAGCAACTGCCAAGCCGGTTCTAATCGGAACTGCCGTGGTTGGTGCCACTACCATGATTTTCTCGTTGATTCTGGTTATTCAGCAGGTTCTGGGGGTTGCTCCCGAGACTATTCTTAACCTGCTTAATCCCTACACAATACTGGGCTTTTTATGTGGCGGTTCAGTAATTTATTGGTTTACCGGAGCTTCCACCCAGGCTGTAACCACCGGAGCCTATAGAGCAGTTGAGTATATCAAGAACAATATCAATCTTGAAGAAGCTGCCAATCAGAAGGCTAATATCGAAAAGTCTAAAGCGGTAGTAAAGATTTGTACTCAGTATGCTCAAGCTGGTATGTTCAATATATTTATTGCCATATTTTCATTTGCTATGGCCTTTGCTTGCCTCTCGGCACCTAATGGCAGCAATGCTCAGCCGGTAGCTTTCTTTGTCGCTTATCTGATTTCGATTGCTGTATTCGGATTATTCCAGGCAGTCTTTATGGCTAATGCAGGCGGATGCTGGGATAATGCAAAGAAAGTTGTAGAAGTTGACTTAAAGGAAAAAGGAACACTTTTACATGAAGCTACAGTTGTTGGGGATACGGTTGGCGATCCATTTAAGGACACTTCTTCCGTAGCTCTTAATCCAATTATCAAGTTTACGACTCTATTCGGTTTACTGGCCATGGAAATTGCCATATCCGAAGCATTTAGAAACATTGCTCCTTATGTAGGTGTTGCCTTCCTGGTCGTTGCATTATTCTTCGTATGGCGTTCCTTCTACGGAATGAGAATTCCCGCCGGAGATTAGAAGCAAATATCATAAGAAACAAAAAACCTCACAACTAATGATGTTGTGAGGTTTTTTTGCTTGAAAGATGTCCTCTTGTGTTTCCTGATTTTTTGGTCATCCATGATTATATTGATGTATATGCTCAGCTTCTCCATGTATATGACAGTACTCATCAATAAGATTTACGGCCATCAGTAATTCCCGGTTTTCCAGAACATCCCGGGTTGCTCCATCATAGATCATTTCGTGCTGCTCCGATAGCACCAAAGCACGGGTTGAAATAGCATGAGCCAGTACCAGATTGTGGGTTGAAGTGATAATAGTGCGGCCCATTCTAATAAGCTGTGATATAAGTTCAAGCAACCATCTTTGGGTTTTGGGGTCCAGCCCGCTGCTTGGCTCGTCAAGAATAAGGACTTCCGGGTTAAGAGCCAGTACCGATGCCACTGCCACCTTTTTCTTTTCCCCCCCACTTAATCGATAAGGAGAGCGATCACGAAGATGATTAATATTAAGCATCTTGAGCAAGTCTTCCACTCTTGTGGTTACTTCTTCCTGGCTTAAGCCAAGCTGCAAAGGCCCAAAGGCAATTTCATCCCAAACCCTGGTGGTGAAAAGCTGGGCATCTGAATTCTGAAAAATAAAACCTACCCGGCGATGATAATCCCGGGCTAAACTTTCATTCTGCATTCTTGCCTCATTGATCTCCTGCCCGAAAGCTTCAAACTTTCCTCCTGTCGGGAATGCCAAAGCACAAAGGATTTTCAGCAAAGTCGACTTGCCGGAACCATTAGCTCCCATGATGCAGATACTATCGCCCTTTTGAATACTCAGGCTAAGATTTTTAAATACCCGATTATCTGCAGCATAATAATATTCTACCCGATCCATCATAAAGATTTGTTCAGCCAATTAAATACTCTCCAATCAAAACGATAAAAACTATTGTTATTATAACAAGAAGGCTGACAATGTCTACTCTTCGCCAGTTCATCTCATCAGTACAAACGGCTTCGCCCGTGTAACAACGAGCCGTCATCGCCTGGTATACTTCATCAGAAAGCGACATACTCTTAACAAAAAGCGCCGCCAGAGAAGAACCAACCATTTCCTGACGCTTGCGCAGCGACAAATTACCCACCGTTCTCTGACTACGGGCTTCAAACATTTCTATGGAGATATTTAGTAAAAGCAGCAGATAACGATAGGTCATATCAATAATCATTACAAATAAGGCAGGTACCCTTAATACTTGCAGTGATTTTAGCAGTCGGGCCACCGGGGTGGTAATTGTAAGTAATACCCCCAGGGAAACGGATATCCCTACCCGTAAAAATAGATATAATACTGCCATCGCTCCCTGTTTGCTTATAAAAAGGCTGGCCGGGAAATTTATGCCCAGCCAGGCCGGTGCTTCAGACCATTGGTGAAGCATGAACAGCGGTGTTCCATCATTAAAAATATTAAACATCGCCGGGATTGATGCAATGAGGGTCCACAGAGGAATTATCCCCCATATGCGTTTTTCCAGGCTGCAGACCGGGAGTTTTGATAAATACATCAAAACCAAGGTCAGACCCCAAAGTACTAATAACAGACAGATACTTCTGGTCATACCAACCAGGAGTATCAGTGATATAGTGCCTATCAATTTAACACGAGGGTCAACACCCTGTAAAAGACCTGGCTGCCTGGCCAAGCGCTCGGTAATCATTTCTTCAGACAATGCTTTTCTCATTTGGACAATACTCTTAAGCAGATATTTGGAACTACCACCATTGGACTTAATGTTTTGCTTATAGTCCATTGTTCCCTGCCCCATCCAATCAGGAACCGTTAATTTGCCTTCTTCTTCTCCTATCATCGAAAACGCTTGCCTCTATTCCTTTACTATCCTTGCAAACACTGCTACTATCGCTACTATTAAGGCTACTCCAACTACTGCCGAAAATATATATCCAATTGCCGACTGCAGGAAGCTTCCATCAAGTCCGGGTATTCCATAATCAGGCAAAATAGCATATTGCCATAGATCAGCTAATTTTGCCAATCCCATTGGTATAAATCCAGCTTCTTCAGGCAGCTGATCGATTCCCCATTCGCCAAAAGCAGTACCGGTAGCCAATAATCCAAGCGGGGATAAAATCACAAACAAACCCAGACCCAGCCACAATTTTTTATAAGCTTTAAACATTGCTATTTACCCCCCTGCACCCATATTCATACTTCGCTCTTTATCAGCTATAAGTTGAGGATAATTTTGTTTTACAAATTTTAGGCCCAGAGCTGTAACCAGGGCTTCCACAGGACCAGCCAGGAGCAAGTGTTCACTCATCATCGCCGCTAATGCAACTTTTAGGGAAAAA
>JAQUBU010000036.1 GCA_028686565.1 Syntrophomonadaceae bacterium | reverse complement strand
ATGAACGCCTTCAGGAATTGGAGGATTGGTGGGAAAGAGAACAAGCTTATGTTAATGAAGCCCGTGAGTTTATCATAAAAGTCGACAACCCGGGAACCTTTGTAAATGGCGAAATCGTTGCTAAACTACAGGAAATCGCCTCCCGGACTTATGTTAATTCATCCGGAGAAAAACTGCCGTGGCTGCGGGAAGGAGAACTCGTTGCCCTTAGTGTGGCTAAAGGAACCCTTACCTCACAAGAGCGGCAAGTTATGGAGGATCATGTAGTAGTCACCGGACGAATGCTCGAGAAAATCCCATTCACCAAGAAACTTAAAGATGTTCCTCTTTTTGCTGCCATTCACCACGAACACTTGGACGGCAAAGGCTACCCGTCAGGTCTGGCCGGGGACGAAATCCCAATTGAAGGGCGAATACTCGCCCTGGTGGATGTCTTTGACGCCTTGACAGCTTCCGATCGTCCTTACAAAAAAGCTATGCCCCTGGAGCAAGCTTTAAAAGTCCTGGGCTTTATGGTCAAGGATGGAGAATTGGATGGAGAGCTTTATCAAATCCTCAGCGAATCGAAGATATGGGAAAATGTCATGGATTAGTATGGATCATCATAGAATCTAAATGTGTTTTTACCCGCAGCCTTAGCCTTATACATTGCACTGTCAGCCTGCTTGGTAAGAGTATCGGTATTCTCGCTGTTATTTGGGTAAATACTTATACCAACACTGGCCGTAACTGAAACATTATGTTCATTTAGTCTGAAAACTTGATTGAAGGATTCAAGCAGTTTTCGAGCTACATTAGCTGCATCTTCCTGTCCCGCGATTTGGAACAGAATCAGCATGAATTCGTCCCCTCCCAAGCGAGCCAGGGTATCACTTTCTCTTATGTTATGTTTAAGACGTTCCACAACCTCCTTTAGTAATAGATCCCCTACGGCATGGCCAAAGTTATCATTAACCGCTTTAAATCCGTCCAAATCCATGAACATTACTGCTAATTTTTGATTATTCCGTCGGGCTGAGATGATAGCAGCCTCCAGGCGATCTCTAAATAAAACGCGGTTGGGAAGCCCTGTCAGCGAATCATGCATCGCCTGGTACCTGCTCATGGTTTCAGCCACTTTAATCTGCTCGTTTTCCAGACCTATCTCCCTTATCGCATTCTTCAACTGGCTAACCCGGTGATGGTGCCCGGTAATATCCATTATTTGAATCAAAGCAAATCTTTCGTTATCATTAAATATTGGCTCCACTTGCATATTTTGTTGAACATTCTTACGTGTTTCGTCAGCGGGAAATACAAAAATTTTATGTAATGTGCTGGAACAGAACCTGCTCTGCCCAAATAGAATCGCGCTGTTCAGAATATTCTGGTGATTTTTTTCTGCGAAGTGCTGATAAACATCGCTCAAATTCTTCCCAATGGTCTCATCTTTGCTCTTACCCGTATAGCGCTCCAACCAGCCATTCCAAATCAATATTTTATGTTCTTTATCAATAATAATTATGCCCATATTTACTTTTTCCAGGGCATGGTAGATAAGTTTGTGCATCCTTAATCCTCCAGCAATTCATCAATTTTTGATATCAGCCAGGATACTGAATTCATGCTTAAAGCGATCATAATAACACCTTTAATCTTGGTCTCAGCAAGCAAGAAAGTAGTATGTAATAAGAGAATATATATGTCTTTTTCGAGTATGCTTTTCTGTTCCGGAGCTGACACAAAAAGCAGTTCGATATCAGGCAAAGAGTACTCAAGCTTCGTATCTAAAAAATTGCCGAATTCACCTACTATTGCATTCAATATAACATTGCTTATTTCTTTTAAAACATCAAAATCTGTATCAAGAAAATCAGTAAAAGTCTGGTTTTGTTCGGGATTATTATCTTCACCTGTACATGCATTAACCAGCAATTTGGCCTCTTCAGCTGGAAATACCAGAAATGCTTTGCCTTTGAAATCATGCCCAAAACGCATCGAAGAAGAAATTATATGACCGGCCAAAGGAAATGCAGGCAGACTATATTCAGGATTTTCTACTTCGCCAACATTTATAAGTTCAACTTCAGGCACGGAAAGCAACACTTTTTGATTGACCATTTCTGATAAGAAGCTTGCCGCCTGGCCGACATAAACATTGACCATCTCTGTAAGCACATCTCTTTGCATTGGACTAAGCATGGTATTCCCCCTTAAGCAAGTCAATCAGATAAGCAGCCTTTTCATTATTTAAAGGCTTGTTGATAAAAGCAATAACATCCATGGCTTCAATTTCTTCACGCGTTGATTTTTGAATATCTGCTGACATGACGATTACTTTGGCTTTATATTCAGAATCCTTTATTAATCGCAATAACTCTTGACCATTCATCTTGGGCATTAACAAATCGGTAAGGACATAATCCGGTTTTTCTTCCTGATAGATTTGAAAACCTTCTTCTCCATTGTTTGCAAGAAATACAAGGACATCCGGCAGATAATCTTTAATAACTTTCAAGAGCAGCTTTTTGACTAATTGTGAATCATCAACAATCAATATTTTCATCTTAACCATCCTTTCATCAATATTTTATATTTCATAATGTGTCCCGGATTAAAAACATACTTTTGTCCTGTCTGTCCTGGGACATTTTATTATTTTAGCATATATTTTATATATGAAAGAGCTTAACAATATAGATATCTATAGCTATTTTGCCATTTTGCTAAATTTCAAAAGAATTTATGGACACAAAAAAACGGGGATTCCCCCGTAAGTATGATAGATGTTAGCTTTTCTTTTTCTTATTTGGCAACTTATCTGCACTTTGATAATCAGTGGTTGCTGGGAAAGGATCCAAGACAATATTACTGCGTTCCGTCTTGGTTTTTTCTCCTTTCTTTTTGGCCAAAATTTTCACCTTCCTTTCTTAAACTTCTTTTTTAGCTTTACCTCAAGTTTAAGACTTATGCGCAAAGATGAATTTGGCATTTCAGGATACATTTCAATTTTCTTCTTGTATCATATTATCCAGTTTGAGACGATGAATATCATAAGATTTTTTGTCAAACAGAATAAGGCGTATTTTTTTAACCTGTTTAAGATGAGGGCCTAACTGCTCAAGCGTTTCAAAAACAACGTCTGCCGCTTCATTAACCGGATAACCGTATACCCCGGTAGAAATAGCAGGAAAACCAATAGATGCAATCTTGTTTTCCTCAGCAAGTAATAGGGCATTCTTATAGCAATCAGCTAAAAGAACAGCTTCGGGTTTGTTAATACCATATATAGGACCCACACAATGAATCACATATTGATTGGGAAGATCAAAGGCAGCGGTAATAACCGCCTGTCCGGGTCCAATGGGAGCCAGGGCTTTGCCGGCATTTTTCAGTTCTGGTCCTGCTGCCCGATGTATAGCTCCGTCTACACCCCCGCCCCCCAGTAAACTTGAATTGGCGGCATTAACAATGGCCTCCAAATCAGGTTGTTGGGTAATATCACCCTGAACTATTTCAATAACTAGTTTAGTATTTATCATTATCATCAAATACCCTTTCTTCTAATTCCTGATTTGTTAAATATATTTCATCAAACTCATGGGCAATTCTTGAGAAAGCTTCCAATACGCGAGGATCAAAGTACTCCGGTTGGGTTCTCCCATCTCCTTTGGTCAGGATTTCAACAACGCGATAGTGACTGAGTGCTGTTTTGTAGGGTCTCCTGCTCCTAAGGGCATCGTACTGATCACAGATAGCTACTATCCTGCCTTCTATCGGTATTTCTTCCCCTTTCAAGCCCTGCGGATATCCCGACCCATCCCAGCGCTCATGATGGGTCAATGCTATAGATTCGGTCATGCGAATTTTTTCGTATTTGGATTTGCCCAGTATACTGGCTCCGGTTGTAGTATGGGTCTTCATAATTTCAAATTCTTCATTGCTTAACTGCTCAGGTTTTAATAAAATATTGTCCCATATTCCTATTTTGCCAATATCATGGAGTGGAGCTGCAAAGGATAAGGATTCTATAATATCCTCTTCCAGTCCCATTGCTTCTGCCAGACGGGGAGCATAAATGCCCAGACGTCTATTGTGCATACCGGTTTCCGAGTCTCTTAGCTCGGCAGCAGCAGTCAATCGCAGCACTACTTCGCTGCTTAGTTCCTTTACCATGTCGAGGGCTTCAGATAGTTCCTTGGTTCTTGCTTTTACAGTAGCTTCCAGGGTTTTTTTGTATTCTTCTTCCATTTTGGTAAACTTGGCCAAGCGAATAGCTTTTTCAGCAGCAATCATAAACTGGTTTATATCCAAGGGTTTGAGAATAAAGTAATCCACACCTATATTGATCAGATCCAGCAGATAACGGGCTTCATCATGGGCTGATATAACCATTATGACCTGTTTGCCATTATTGGTTTTGATCTGTTCGGCCATTTTCACGCCATTCATAACAGGCATATTAATATCGGTAATAATAAGGTCGTATTTTTCACTTCTATATTTTTTTAAGCCTTCGGCTCCATTTTCAGCCAAATCTACACTTGAAAAAAAACTGTTCAGCAAACGTGCCGTATTCTGCCGAAGTTCCCGGTCATCTTCCACATAGAGAACACTAATATCTTTCGCTTCTTCCTGCAGCTGCTTGGGACTAATCATATTGAACACCCTCCGGATTAAGTGGCAGGTATATAGTGAAGCAGGCTCCTGATTCCTGGTTTTTAACCATAAGTCTTCCCCCACAATGTTCTTCAATTATAGTCTTGGACATGTATAGGCCAAGACCGGTTCCGATTCCTGGGCCTTTGGTAGAGAAATAGGGATCAAATATTCGCTCTATTATTTCTTCAGGTATACCCCCTGCATTATCTAGAATTTCGACTACTTGATATCCTTCTTTTTCAAAGCCCCGGATTTTTATTATTGGCTGCAGTACTTCATTTTCCACAAAAGCATCCGCAGCATTCTTCAGTATATTAAGAAAAACCTGCATTAGTTCGTTGGGATAGGTTAATATCTCGTTCTCAAATGCGTATTCTTTAATTAATTCCACATTCTTATACTCGAGAGATTTACCTATAATTCCCATGGTTGCTTCAATTACGTTATCTATCAATGACATATCCTGCGGATTATCGGGCTTGAAAAAATGCCGGAAATCGTTGATGGTATTGGATAAATACTGGGAGTGATGATTTATCTCATTTAACATGGATATGAATTGCTCTTCTTCGAACATATCCAGATCTATATACACCTTCAAATTCCCGGCCAAAGTACTGATTGAAGACAAGGGCTGCCGCCATTGGTGGGCTATCATACCTATCATCTCACCCATAGCTGCCAGCTTGGAATTCTGAACCAGCAACTGTTCCTGTTGCTTGCGTTCAGTGAATTCTTCCTCCAGTTGGATATTTAGTGCTTCCAATTCATCCACCAAATTATTTAGTATTTTCTGTTCCCGCAAGAGCTCTTTTTCCTGATAAAGGTGACAATTCTCAGCCTTGTTCAAACTATTAAATATAGCAATAGCCATGTAATAACAGGAATTATAACCACAAGCTGCACAATTCCTGAAATCCTTTTCGTCGTACTTATGCATCTGTGTATATATTCCTCTTAATTCATTTTCATTGGGTATTTTGATGTCATTGTACGGAGATAAATCCTGATAATTGGAATAAGAAAAATCCAGCTTCGAGATTACATCATTTAAAAAATCGGGCAGTTTAGGATTATTTTTTTCGTTCTTTATTCCAAGCTCGGATCTCCGGGCTACCGCTATTTCAATTTCATCTATAGATTTTTCATGATTTATGCAGCCCGCACCCATGTTGCAGCCTTTTTCGCAACTCAGTATATCCACCAATAAGGGCAGGTTGGGAACCCCATTCTCAATAGCTTTTTCCAGATCCTTCAAATACCTTTCGTAAATGATAGAGCCTTCTATTTTAGTTATTAAACTGGCGGCTGTTTCGGGATATCTATGCAAATATGTCTCTTTCAAGCCTCCTGGAATGGAAAAGTTTGCAGCAATCCCAGCGGGAATATCATTGCTGAATTCACTGTCTGCCAAATGATTTAGATTAATATTCCTTTGGGCAAATATGCGCTCCAGTGACTGAAATATAACATTAAATTGTATTATGCCACTGTCTCTAAATTCCCTGCGCTTGGCCAGACAAGGGGATATAAATGCCAACTGCGCATCAGGATACAGCGATTTCACGTAAACAGCAATATCATGAACCGGGCTGCCGCTGGGGGCAAGATGCTCAATTAGCAAGGGATGATGCAGTTGAATGTATTTCACCACCGCTGGACAAGGTTGAGCTATGAGCGGCAGCTTGGCTTTACCTGAAATAATGGCTTGATGATAACAAGCTACTGTAATTTCTGCCCCCAGTGATACATCATAAACAGCTTTAATTCCCAATAATTTTAAAGCTGTTATAAGTTTTTTTAAATCAAAATTACACTGGGCTGAAGGTGCAACTAAAGCTATGATATCGCTATCTTCCAGAGCACTTAAAAAGCTATCCGTATCATCAATGGGAAATCTGGCGCTCTTTTCAACATCACCATGATGGCTTTTTATACAAGCTTCAATACACTTGCCACAGCCAATGCACAAGTGATTGTTAAATTTCACTACATCACCGCTGCCATCATTGCATACCTTGACCGGACAGACTGCGATGCACTGGTGACAATTAATACAATATTCCTCTTTAATGCCAACAACGTCTATTAAATTACTCATTTTCTCTTGAATTCATAAAGTATCGATATACTTTTTGCTTCATCATTAAGCAAGAAACTTAAACAATCGATTTCGGTTCTCATCAGTAAAATTACGTACAAATATAGACTATATTCTCAATACTGTGTTTATTCCTCTTCAAATAATATTTATATCAAAATTTTATCCTTCAGTCTTCCGCTCAACATCAGGATTGAGAACCGATCTTTCTGGCAAAGTTTAGTTTCAATGAATCCAAAATACCCCCTTTCAATTTTAATAGACACGATTTTAAAGGACACACGAGCACTTATTCTTCTAATAGACTAAATTCAACATTATTTCTGATATTACCTTTTTTATTGAGTAAATTCCATGTGATAATTATCACAACTATTGGCAATAAGAAACCGGCCTATTGGCTTAAGGTCGGCTTTCTCGACTACATTAAGTTGTATTTATTTACATTTTTATTTTTAAGACATAGCAACTTTGCGCATACGAATGGTTAATGGAGTTATTTCCACCAATTCGTCGTCGGCAATGAATTCCAGACACTGCTCCAGGTTCATAGTTCTGGGAGGACTTAACTTGATCGCCATATCCGAACTTGAGCTGCGGACATTGGTAAGGTGTTTTTTCTTGCAGACATTAACTACCAAATCACCAGGACGTGAGTTTTCCCCCACTATCATACCTCTATAAACTGGAGTTCCAGCCGCTACGAACAGTTCTCCCCGCTCCTGAGCGTTTTCCAAACCGTAAGCGGTAGTCTCACCATGCTCATGAGCAACCACGGACCCTCGCTGCCGGGTGTCAATTTCCCCCCGATGCGGTGCATAACCATGTAAAAGGTGATGCATGGTACCCATTCCTCGTGTATCAGTTAGAAACTGGGAGCGAAAACCAAATAAACCCCGGGTAGGTACTAAGAATTCCATGTACATGAAACCCTCGTTTTTTTGCGTCATATTCACCATCTCGCTTTTTCGCGAACCCAGTCCTTCCATTACTACACCCACATATTCTTCAGGCACTTCAATGACCAGTTCCTCAATCGGTTCGCAACGCTGCCCATCTATATAGCGTTCTATAATCTGGGGACGGGATACTTCAAATTCATAACCTTCACGCCGCATGGTTTCAATCAATATGGAAAGATGCAATTCACCACGTCCTGAGACTATAAAGGTATCCGGTGAAGCAGTCGGAGTTACGCGCAGACTCACATCCGACTCCAACTCGCGAATCAGTCTTTCACCCAGTTTGCGGGAAGTTACATAAGTACCCTCTCTTCCTGAAAACGGACTTTTATTTACCTGTATGCCTATTGCCACCGTCGGCTCGTCAATGGGCACAAAATCAAGCATATGTGCTTGCTCAGGCTCACAAACAGTATCACCGACATTAAACCCATCCAGGCCAGTAATTACAACGATTTCGCCAATACCAGCCTCTTCAACCGGAACTTTTTTTAAACCGTCAAATATATATAGACCAGCTATACGTTGGCGATTTCCAGCCCCGTCGATACTCGCTACTACTACTTCCTGGCGGACCCGCAGGCTGCCGTTGGATACCCTTCCCACCGCCTGCCGTCCTACATAGGTGTCATAATCTATCATACTCACGCCAACCTGCAATGGCTGCTCCGGGTCTCCTTCCGGTGCCGGAATTTTAGCAATGATCATTTCAAAAAGAGCCATTAAATTGTCGCCTGATATCGCAGGGTCCAGAGAAGCGGTACCAGTGCGGGCATTCGTGTAGATTACCGGAAAGTCCAGTTGCTCATCGCTGGCTTCCAACTCTATAAATAAGTCCAAAACCTCATCCAGGACTTCTACCGGCCGTGCTTGCGGACGATCTATTTTATTAATTACCACAATAGGATACAAACCTGATGCCAGCGCCTTTTTCAATACAAAACGAGTCTGTGGCATCGGCCCTTCCGATGCATCGACCAGGAGCAACACCCCATTTACCATTTGCACAATACGTTCAACTTCACCGCCAAAGTCTGAATGTCCGGGAGTGTCCACTATATTGAAGCGGTAATCTTTGTATATGATGGCTGTATTTTTGGCCATGATGGTAATCCCACGCTCACGTTCCAGATCATTGCGGTCCATTACCCGGTCCTCTACAACCTGTCTTTCATGAAAGACTCCGCTTTGTTTCAACATGCCATCCACCAACGTGGTTTTGCCGTGGTCAACATGGGCGATAATCGCCAAATTTCTTATTCGGTCCTGTTTCATAAACTTTCCTTTCCCTTGTACATTAAGCATTTATTTAATTTTTACCCAGTTATTATTCAAACCTGGCTTTAGACAACTTCTATATTATAGTCAGTACTGAAGTATCTTACCAGCATTATTATTATATTTGCTTCTAATCCCTCGTAAATACAAGATTTAAGCGTCCATTTTAGATGAATGAATCATGAATTGATGGTGCACATCAGGCTATATTAAGCTCCATTAGCCAGTACTATATAAAAGCTGCACATTTTTCGATAATTAAATAGTAATACCAGGGATAATTATAGAATAGGAGCAATATAAGTAAGATGATATTTATGTTCTCCCTTTTTGGTACAAATAATCATGAAGCATATATGTATATTATTATTGGGTTGACGGCCTTAACTGCAGCTATTGCTTTCTTTATATCATACCGGCGGCGCGGCAAATCCAATCTCCCTGCTATCCCGGAAGATCCTGACCTTAAGCAGATCCTCAATGAATTCGATATTGCTACATGGTCACTAAATCCTTATAGCGGGAGTTTCTACTTTTCCAGCGGTATTGAAAGAATAACATGCTGTAAAGCCAGAGATTTAAGTACAAATCCGGCACTCTGGACAAGATTGGTTCATCCCTACGATATGTTGCTGGTGCGGGAAGCAGATAAAGATTTATTGGCAGGCATAAAAAACATATTAATATATAGGATTATGCTGGCGGATGGACGGATTAAATGGATACAGAGACTGGGAGTTCCGTTTAAAGATAAGAACGGAAAACTTCATAGTATAACTGGTTTGATTATAGATGTCAGCGAGCAAAAAAAAGTCGAAGAAGATATGCAGCAAATGGCTTATTATGACACTTTGACCGGCTTAGCCAACCGCACTATGTTAAAGTACTATTTTACGCATTGCCAAGCCAGCAGCCGGCATTTTGCACAAAATCTTGCCATAATTTTCATTGATTTGGATTCATTTAAAATGGTTAATGATAAATTTGGGCACAAGGCTGGTGATATGCTGTTAAAGATGGTAGCAACCAGACTCAAGTTTTTGCTGCGCGGAAATGACCTGCTGGCACGACTGGGAGGCGACGAATTTGTTGCCCTGCTCACCCGTGTTTCACAAGAGTCATTAACAGGTGTAGCAGAGAGAATACTAAGCACCTTCTCCGAACCCTTTGAGATCGATGGCTGCAGTTTAATCATTGGGGCCAGCCTCGGCATCAGTATATACCCGGATGATGGGGAGGATTTGACAACTCTGATGCAACATGCCGATCAAGCCATGTATCAGGCCAAAAAAATGGGCAAAAACCGTTACTTCTTTTATTAATTAGAATCCTGCTGCTTACTGATTCCTTAAAACTGCGGAATAATTTATATAGCCTCTTGATAGCCGCTACCCCTTAAGCAGCGGCTTTTTCATTGCGAATAGTGATGGTTTAATTGGCCAGTGAAGGGAGGAAATGATTAATTAATGGCGAATTCTTTAAGTATCACAAGAAACTGCGCAGTAGTTTCAACATACTGCTGCAACGAGACAGCACCTTGTTATTACCCGCCGACTTTTTGTTAATAGGAACCCGACCGTTTCAAAGAAGCCGGGGGTATCTATTCGTCTCGTTATAGTATTAAAGCTGATGGGAGGTTAATACATGAAAATAGAAATGCCAGAAGATGTAAAACTAATTCTCAACATACTGCAAACAAAAGGGTACCAAGCTTTTGTGTATGGAGCCTGTGTAAGAGATTCCCTGCTGGGCATAAAACCAATTAGTTGGGATATAAGCACCAATGCTCTTCCTCCCGAAATAATCCTTCTGTTCGATGATAAAAACGGCTTTACCGCTATTCCGGTAATACATGATTATAGTACAGTTTCACTTATTTACCAGGGTGAGAGCTACCGGGCAAGTACTTTTCGAACCGCCGAAGAACGCCGTTTCTCGGATGATATCCATGAAGACCTTAAACACAATGATTTCACCCTTAACTCCATTGCTTATAATCAAGATGGCCTGGTCGATCCATTCAGCGGTGTAAGTGACATCGAAAACAAGATTATCAGATGTGCCGGCAATCCGTTGGAAAAGATCAACGAAGACCCGGTAAGAATCCTCAGGGCGGTTAGATTCGAGGCCCAGCTGGGCTTTGTAATTGATGATTCAATTATCCAAATTATCCTTGCTCTGAAAGATAGTATAAATTTTAATAATTCCGAAAAAATGTGTAACGAGCTAACCCAAATTTTCTTAACGGAGAAACCTTCACTTAGTATCAGGAGATTGCTGGACCTCGGTTTATTAAAGCATTTGATACCTGAGCTTTTACCAGCTATAGGCTTCGATACCCATAGTTCATTCCATGACAAAGATGTATTTGAACATAGCATGGCCGTTCTGGACTATACCAAGCCTAATCTTAGCTTGAGACTGGCAGCCCTTTTCCATGATATTGACAAACCAAATTGTTTAACTTTGGATGATGATGGTCAGGGTCACTGTTATGGACACGCCAGCAGCAGCAGCCAGGTGGCAGGAAATGTACTTGCCAGGCTTTGTTTTGACCAAAAAACCATAAATTCAGTTGTATCACTAATAAAAGAACATATGAATAATTATGAAAGCATCAGTGAACTTAGTCTCAAGCGCTTGATTCGCAGAGTTGGCCCGGAAAATCTGGACAACCTTTTTGAATTGCAAATAGCTGATATAAAAGGCTCTGAGCTATCAGGCCGGGATAGTTCCTGGATCATGTCGGTTCGCAACAAATGTTTTGAAGTCCTCTCACGCAGAGACCCTCTTACAACTAATGATCTGGCTATAAACGGCTATGACCTGATGGGCTTATATCCATCAGGCAAAGAAATGGGAGAAGCTCTTGAGTATCTGCTGGACAGAGTAGTTGATGATCCATCCCTAAATGAAACGGAAAAACTAATGGCTATATTAAAGGCCAAACAATAGGCATTAAAACATAAAGGGCGGTTACCGGCTTTATGCCTGTTAACCGCCCTTTATTTATCTGTTACCCCTGCACAATCTTTTTATCCTGTCCCAAAATGTGACCTTCAATCCATTTAACTATAAAATCCATTATTTCGAGCAAATATTGCCCCTGATTATCATCTATCCGTTCGAGGTCAATACTATTAATTTTTTCAATAAAATCATCGTGCATTATTTTATGAGATAGAAATTTAGGATATTTGATGCTCATTTGATAATACTCTTCAAATTTAAAATGATAAACCGTATATTGCTTGAGTTCTTCCAATATGCTGACAATGCCATCATACTTGTCATCCCGCCACTGATCCTTCAATAGCTCATAAGCTTTATCCGCAATCTTAAATAACTGCATGTGCTGTTCGTCTATTTCCTTGACCCCGATGCTAAACTCATCCCTCCAACTTATCATAAGTATCCCCCTTTCCTTTAGGTATTATATGCCAGATCCTAAAGCTATTTCAATTTGAAATATTTCTCGATTGCATTTAGATGTTCAATGCTCAGGCTTTTTAAAAAATCGACATATTCTTGTTGCCACTGCATTTCCCCAATTTTTTTTGGACAGGTCAGTAATGAAAAAGCATGGGGATCGCTTCTTATTTCCTCACTAAAAACAATACCGCCCAATATAGATAATTCGATATCTCGCAGACTGTTGAATAGAACCTTATATTCATCATCATACAGAAAGTCTGCTTCCAGCAGGTCAATAAAATCACCTAAAGATTCAATCCTGCCTGTTATCATTCGTATTTTTTCACTCGTATCATGGCAGTCCATTACCTGCTCCAGCAGGCTGCGGAAACTGTCATCATCCATTCTTTTTCCCTCATCAAAAACATAGCTGTACTCATGTACTTCCTGTTCATCCAAAATAACCAGGTGTTCAAGGCTGTTATTTTTCAAAGCGTTTAGAAAGCGTGGTATTAATATCTTTCTAAATCCGTGAATATATGCCCTTAACTCAGGCTTCTCAATATGAAGTTCCCCCAACAATGCACCAATAGCTGCACTAATCCGGCTTGAACACTGGCTATAATTCATATCTTTAAATTTCTCTTGAAGATAATCACATTGCGAACGGTAAATATGCAATACACCTCCGCTGCTGCCGGACATCACTGAGAAAATAGCGTTATTAAGAACAATTTCAAAGATATTTATCAAACTCTCGCGGTAATTAATGCGATACACTCGGTCGTAGTTAAACAATAGCTTTTTAATATCCGCGATGGGAAAGAGCCGGCAAAACTCCGTCTCCAGTGCTAACTTCTCCAGGTATTGTTTAATATATAAAACCCCTTGCACCTTCATTTCATCAAACAACAAAGGATAATCGATACTTGCAATGGTATCCTGGGCGTTAAATTTCGGATCATAGTGGTTAAAAAACTGCAGAATCCCATCTATAGTCATATGGTATGCTTCAATAGGAACATCCAGTTTGTTTTCTTTTATTTCGTTATATAGCTGCTTCGCTTCCTCAAATATTAATTCCAACGCTTTAAGACCTTGGGCATAAATCTCTTTTATGCTGCTTGTGTTAAATAAAGCAATTGCATCCCCCGGTTGCTCCAAGCTTTTTATACCAGCATCAATTGAATATAGCATTGACATCATAATCCTTTGCGCCGTCTCAACCTTAAGCGAAGTGCTTTCGCCTCCGGTATACTGTATTATCGATTCAGCCAGCAGAGCCATAAGCTCTGTCTGAAAACTATCCAACATACTCGGCCTAATGAGGCCTGCCCGGTATCCTTCTTTTAGCAGCGCCAGAGTATATTGATTAGTGTCTAAATGCTCCTTACTTAGCACTTCCTGTTTAGCAATTTCTTTATATATCACCAGCATACTCCTTTCCGGCTAAATAATCTTTTGTCTGCAATTCGCGCCTGAAATTCTGAGCATACATAGCTAATTCACGGTTTTTTAAAAGATCAACCGACCCCCGACAGGAAGTATCAAAGAATTCCTTCATCAAAGCTATTAAATCGTCATCGCCTATTAGGTCTTC
>JAQUBU010000287.1 GCA_028686565.1 Syntrophomonadaceae bacterium | reverse complement strand
GAAGCCAAGCTCCTGCTTAGTACAGAAAAAAGTATAGCATGAAAATAATTCCGATGCAACTGTCCTTTTTTAAAAAACAGGCTTTTAGAATAGTAATTCGCACTATTGAGTTTATACCTCAACTTTCGTAGTTTACATATTATGCGACATAACCAGCGTACCTATCATTGCTATGAAACCGCGTACCTGTCATTGCTATGAAACCAGGTACTTGTCATTGCTAAGAAAATTCGTGTACCTGTCATTGCTATGAAATAGCGTACTTGTCATTACGAGGAGCGCAGCGCCTTCCTGTCATTGCGAGCGCAGCGCGGCAATCTTCCCCCGTAATTGATTACGTAAATGAAAACGATCTGCGCTTTTCGTTTATCGCGGCGGTTTATTACCCGTGATAATTGCGAGCGGTAGAGAAACAACCTAAAATGACTTGCGATGGATGGATGGCTTCACTTCGCTCGCAATTAGTCAGGCAGCAAAGCTGCACAACGATAAACGAAAGGGTCAGAGGATTTTTCATTTAAATAATCAATGACCGGGGAAGATTGCTTCGCTGCGCTCGCAATGACAGATAAGCTGGTTTCATAGCAATGACAGGTACGCGATTTTCTAAGCATTGACAAGTACGGTAGTTCATAGCAATAACATATAAGATAGTTCGCGATTTATCACCCTCATGGGTAGGGTAATTGAACCATAACTCGCTTAGTTGAATGCGCTCTTTTGCAACTTAAAGATTCATAACAATTACATATAAGATAGTTCGCGATGGTCGTCAATATGGATATTAATTTTGCTTAAAGACTTTTGCTCGCAATCTCTTCAAGAATCATGGTTTTAAACTCCTCAATACCTTTGCTGCCCATATCACCTTGTTTACGATGCCGTACCGCCACCATATTTTCTTCCACTTCACGGTCTCCCAATACCAGCAGGTAGGGTATTTTTTGCATTTGACCTTCTCTTATTTTATAACCAGTCTTTTCACTGCGATAATCCGCTTCTGCTCTGATTCCCGCCGCCTGTAAACTCTCTGTCACACTCTGGGCATAGTCATGATGCCTTTGTGTAATGGGCAGCACCCGTACTTGAACCGGTGCCAGCCAGGCCGGAAATGCTCCGGCAAAGTGTTCGGTCAATATCCCGATAAATCTTTCAATACTGCCATAAATAACACGATGTATCATTACCGGACGGTGTTTTTCGCCGTCTTCGCCTATATAACTGAGATCAAATTTCTCCGGCATCTGAAAATCCAACTGGATGGTCCCGCATTGCCATGTTCTATCCAGGGAATCCTGCAGATGGAAATCAATTTTAGGCCCGTAGAATGCTCCATCACCCTCATTAACCTTGTATTTAATACCCTTTTCATCCAGAGCTTTGATCAGGGTTTCAGTTGCCATATCCCAAATCTCCTCTGAGCCCATGGAATCTTCCGGGCGGGTGGATAATTCGACATGGTAAGGAAAGCCGAATAAACTATAAAAGCGATCCACCAGGTCGATAACCCCTTTTATCTCACTTATTATCTGTTCGGGCAGCATAAATATGTGCGCATCATCCTGGGTAAAAGCTCTAACCCTCATCAAACCGTGCAAAACACCCGACATTTCATGACGGTGCACAAGTCCCATCTCTCCTACTCGCAAGGGCAATTCCCGGTAACTGTGCAGATTCTGTTTATAAACCAGCATACCCCCCGGACAATTCATAGGCTTGATATTATATTCGTCTTCATCAATATTGGTATAGTACATGTTATCTTTATAGTGATCCCAATGTCCCGATCTTTCCCAGAGTTCCCGGTTTAATATGATTGGGGTGCGGATTTCCTGATAGCCTGCCTTACGATGTTCCTCACGCCAGAAATTTTCCAGCTCATTGCGCAGAATCATCCCTTTGGGCAGGAAAAAGGGGAAACCGGGGCCTTCATCCAGAAGCACAAAGAGACCAAGTTCCCTTCCTAAACGACGATGATCTCTTTTTTTGGCTTCCTCCAATTTAAACAGGTAATCATCAAGCATTGCTTTCTTAGGAAAAGAAGTAGCATAAATTCTCTGCAGCATAGGATTCTTCTCGCTGCCCCGCCAATAGGCACCGGCCAAACTCATTATTTTTATGGCTTTTAAGCGGCCAGTCGAAGGAATATGAGGGCCTGCACAAAGGTCCACAAACTCACCCTGCTGATAGAAGCTTATAGCAGCATCTTCAGGTAAATCTTCAATCAATTCAACTTTGTAATCCTCGTTCTTCTCCTTAAAAAATTTGATTGCTTCCTCTCTATCCATTTCCCGGCGAACAATGGGATAATCTGCTTTTATAATCTTGTTCATTTCATCTTCAATAAGTTTATAGTCATCGGGGGTAAAGCTGTGCTTGCTGTCAAAATCATAGTAAAAGCCCTTGTCTATGGCTGGCCCTATAGCCAGTTTGCTTCCCGGCCATAACCTTTGCACGGCCTGGGCCATGACATGAGATGAAGAATGGCGGTATACATTCCTGGCCCGGTCATCTTCAAAATCAAGAACCTCAAGGCTGCCGTCCTGCTTAATCACGGCATTCAGATCGGTAATTTGCCCGTTAAACAGCGCCGCTACGGCATTTTTGGCCAGTTTGGGGCTTATTTCTTCTACCACCTGTAAAAGACTGATACCTGAAGGGTATTCGCGCTGGCTCCCATCTTTCAACTTAATATTTATCATTACTAATCGCCTCCCAAATATTTTAGCTGACAAGGGGACGGTTCTTCTGTCAGCCTTGTCCGACCAGGGTTACAGCAGAACAAGGAATTCTTACTGTGAATGTCGAAGGAATTTAACCAAAACGATTCGACTTCCATGTTCTCCGGCCATCAAAAATTTTGCACCAAAAATCAAATTATTATTACTTTTCTTATTACTCAATATTATTAATATTGCAGGTGCAAAACTTCCGATTGCCGAATTAGAACCGTCCCCTTGTCAGCCCTCTTGTCAGCTTTTTGGACTTTTTCAGTGTCTCGAACCGTGCTTTGTCATAGGTTAGTCAGGAAAAAAAACAATTATGCCTATCTGGATTAAACCGATAATAAAGCCCAGCACTCCCCCGGATATTTCAATAAAAGTTAGCTCTCTTGATGATATTCCCCTGATCCTAGCTTCCAGCTCATTTAAATCATAAGCATTTACTTTATCCTCAACAATCTTTTTGATCTGAATTTCCTCATTTAAATGGCTGCGTCCTGAAGAAATCACCTGTTTAATAAGCTGTGGTGCCTCCTGGCGCAAAATTTTGTCCAGGTTTTCACCAATAAGCTGAGTTAACTTGGCAGGAATAATACTCGGTAGTAAAGTATTAAGCCTGTCCTTTA
>JAQUBU010000286.1 GCA_028686565.1 Syntrophomonadaceae bacterium | reverse complement strand
CTGCAAAACATTTATAAGCAGGTTTTCACTCAGTACTCTCCCCCCGAAACGCAGGGGAATAACTGCCTTGGGATGAAGCATTTTCTTGAGTTCAATTATTGTGCGATGAATAATGATAAGATACCGACCTGGTTTAATACCACCGCTCGTTGAGCCGGCACAACCACCTACAAACATCATCATAAAAATAATTCCCGTGGCCAGGGGAGGCCATTTATTATAATCGGCAGTAGCAAATCCAGTGGTAGTTAGAATACTTATCACTTGAAAAAAGGCGGTCCTTATCTTTACTTCCCAGCCCATCGCAATTCCATGGGTACTCATGCTTAATACCACTAAAAAACTGGCAGCTAATATTATGCCTGTATATAATCTGAATTCCGAGTCCTTGAGATATGACAGTAATCTCCGCTTTTTGAATGCCAGGAAATGGAGCGAAAAGCTAGTTCCGGCAATAAACATAAACAGGATAATTGCCCATTGAATCCCGGGGCTGGAGTAAAATGCAATACTATTATTCTTAGTGGAGAACCCCCCTGTTGCCATTGTTGTAAAGGTATGGCACAGGGCATCAAAGAGGTCCATCCCTAAAATATATAATGTCAAAGCACAAGCCATGCTTATAAGAACATAGGTTATCCACAACTTTTTGGCGGTTTCACGGATGCGGGGACTGATCTTGTCCGATATCGGTCCGGGAACTTCCGCCTTGAAAAGCTGGTTGGCCCGCGCGCCCATGCCAGCGATGATCGCCACCAGCAAGCCAATTATGCCCATTCCCCCCAGCCATTGGGTAAGACAACGCCAAAACATCAAACCCCGGGGCCATGCTTCCACATCAGTTACTACACTCGAGCCAGTAGTTGAGAACCCGGCTACACTCTCGAACCAGGCATCGGCAAAAGAGGGTAAATAGCTTGCAAACATGAACGGCAAGGCTCCAAAAATCGAAACCACCAGCCATCCCAGGCTCACCAGGGCGAAGCCCTCTTTAAAGTTGATGCTCTCCGAACCGGCATAAGCATATATTAATAGAAGTCCAACCGCAATGGTTAAAGCCGCAGCTTTCAGGATAGCAAATGTAACATCTTCGTTATAGGCCAGCGACCAGACCAGACAAGTCAACATGGCTAACCCGATAATTAAAAGAATGCGGCCCATATTGCGCAGAATAACTGCTGGTCTAATCAAAATTTACTGCCTCCGTTAAGAAAAAGTCGCTCAATTTTATGAATACTTTTTAGCAAAGAAAAAACTATCAGACGATCATTGGCCTGAATTTTAAAACCGCCGTCGGGAATAATAACCTGCTCTCCTCGTACTGCAGCCCCGATTACCGAGCCACTGGGAACTTTAAGGTGTTTTAGTTCCTTATTGATGGCAGTTGCTCCAGGTTGGGCAAACAGTTCCAGCATTTCTGCCCGTTCTTCGCCAAATAAAGTAACCGATATAATATCTCCCACCCGCATATATTTCAAAATAGCTCCGGCGGTAAGCAGCCGCGGGCTTAATATACTATCTATACCGATTTGTTCAACCAACGGCATTACATCAGTTCGCTTCATCTGACATACAGTTTTCCTGACTCCCAGATTGCGGGCAATTAAGGAACAGAGCAAATTGATCTTGTCATCATCAGTTACGGCCACAAACAGATCGGAATAAGCAATATTCTCTTCTTCCAGCAACTGATAATCACTGCCATCACCATGAATAACCAGAGTATGTTTAAGCTTTTGAGAAATTTGCTGGGCTCTAACCAGATCCTTTTCGATGATTTTAATACTAATGGCTGGTTTATGTTCTTCAAGTATTTGGGCTAAATAGTAACCGGTTCGTCCTCCGCCCAGGATAGTAACATGTTCAACCTTGCGCGAAAAAAATCCCAATATTTTTTCTACTTCACGCATATCGGAAGTACGAGCTATCAGATGAATGTGATCACCAAGCTGCAAAATATCGTCTCCGCGAGGTACCAGCATTTTGTGTTTGCGGGCAATTGATACAATATTATAAGGGACTGAACTGTCCAGGTCTTTAATCTTCTTATTGAGAATAGCAGAATCTTCTTTTAACTCCAGTTCTACCAATTGAACCTTGCCATCAGCATAGTAATCAACATTCAATGCTTCTGGATTGGCTACAAATTGAGCGATTTCCAGAGCCGTAACCCTTTCTGGATTTATTATCAGATCAATTCCCATGACATCATTCAGAGAAAATTCCTTGACCTCCAGATATTCGGGATTGCGCACCCGGGCAACCGTAGTCTTTACACCATATTTTTTAGCCAACAGACAGGCCATCATATTCAGTTCATCAAATTCTGTAACCGCCAGCAGCATATCCGCATTACGAACTCCTGCAGCCTCCAATACCGAGGTGGATGAGCCACTGCCCGAAACCAATTGCACATCCAGTTCCTCTTCCAGAACCAGCTGACGCTCCGGCGATTGTTCAATCACAACTACATCATGGTCTTCATCGGACAATAATTGGGCCATGCTGAAGCCAACTTTTCCAGCCCCAACAATAATTATCTTCATAATCTACCGCCTAATGTCAAATTTTGCCCATATCACAGGGATACTTCATAAGTTTTCTAATGCTTGATCATTTTAGATATAAAACATTTAATAAGTCAATTCGCCAACCGTGAAGAATCCCCTTCCTGCTTTCTATTTCTATTTCTATTTCTATTTCTATTTCTATTTCTATTTCTATTTAGAGTATGCAAAATAATTGATCCTCAAACTATGCTGCATTGTTAGCATACTTAATTAGTATATGTTTAACAAGTTTTTGCTTTTTAATCGGAATATTTGTTTTGATATAATACCTCATTATGATCGAAAAATTTTTGATACCGTCGAACTATTAACTGGCTGGCAGGATATAAACAGTATCACGAGGAACAATTATCTTATGAGTAAGGAGGAATTATATATGTGCGGGCGTTATACCTTGACAGTAGATAAAGAAACACTATCCGAGCGATTTGGCTGTTCTTTTATCGTTCCCGATTACCGGCCCCGCTATAATGCAGCACCTACGCAGTCAATGCCCGTAGTACTTCAAGAGCTTGGACAAAGAAACATCATGATGATGAGATGGGGAATGATACCCCGCTGGGCCAAAGACTCGCAAATGGGCAGCAAACTTATTAATGCTCGAATCGAAACAGTTGCTGAAAAACCTGCCTTCAGAGATTCATTCCAGAAGAGACGCTGCATTATCCCCGCAGATGGCTATTATGAGTGGCTAAGGCTCGGCCAGACCAAACAACCCATGCGTATTGTCTTAAAATCAAGGGAATTGTTCGGTTTCGCCGGCCTCTGGGATAACTGGATCGATG
>JAQUBU010000285.1 GCA_028686565.1 Syntrophomonadaceae bacterium | reverse complement strand
TTTGCCATGATGACCTGTGGATCGAAAGTTTCCTGGCCAAGGACCCGCAAGCATTTGAAGAATTGATTAATAATTATAAAGCTTATGTTTTTGCCATTATTCTACGTTTTGTAAGTAACCCGGAAGATGCTCAGGATATTGCCCAGGAAGTGTTTTTGCAGCTTTACCGTTCCCTGGAAGAATACCAGCCTGACCACCTGAAAGCCTGGATAGGACGAATTACCGCCAATAAGGCTATCGATTGGAAACGCAAGCGATCCCGGCAGATTGAACTGCTGGACAGTGATATGGAAAGGCAAGCCATACCCGGGGCAATGGCCATGAGCCCTGAGCAAGTAATGCTCAAACAGGAAAGGGAGTCGCAGGTAAAGGACCTTTGCCGGAGCCTGCCACCCCGCTACAGCCGGGTAATGATTAAATATCATTTTGAAAACAAGTCCTACCAAGTGATAGCCCGTGAAGAAGGAATAAGCTTGAAAACCGTAGAGTCACGTCTCTACCGAGCGCGAAAGCTCTTGCGCGAACGATGGAAGGAGGGAGAAGAATGAAGCATTTCAGTAAAGAAGAATGGGTGGTTTATGGGAAAGAGCCGGCAAGTGAGCAAGCCGCTTTAATGGAGAAACATTTGCTGGATTGTGATGCTTGTTTGCAGTTATTTCTGGAAGGTATAGATGAGACTGACATGACCGAGGCCCTGGCTTTTATTCCTCCTGACTTTACAACTCACACCAGTGACTTGATCAGAGCAAGTGCCAGGCAGGAAGAGCGACCCCCGGCCCGCTTCCAAAGCAAAGGGCTATTGGCTTATTATGCTGCCGCTGCGGCCATTACGATTATGCTGACCGGCGGGGGGGTATTCGAATTCCTCAACAATGCCCGGATTAATATGCCGCCTAATCCCGCTAAAGAGACTGCCGGCAAGTACGAGGAAATTCTTTTCAACTGGCCAAGCCAGTTGCAGGAAAAGACTACTGGCTGGTTCCGCAATATAGAATTAGAAAAGCATAAGGAGGTAAAGTAGTGAAGAAGAAAAGCAAGTTCCTGGTATTTATTTTGTCCCTGCTTCCTGGGCTCAGTCATCTTTATCTGGGCTGGACCAGACGGGCCCTGGTCTTTTTCAGCGTTTTCCTGGGGCTTTTTGTGGGAGCTGTAACTATGGGAAACATCAACTATCAGACCAGCAATATGCTCGGCCCGCTCATCTTTTTTGTTATAGCCTTACTCTGGTTTGTAGCCCTAGCTGAAGCCATGAACCTGGCGAATCGAAACATTGAACCTGGTGTTAATAACGAAGACAGCATATTAAATGCTGAGGAAAAAGGCTTGCTTTTTATCAGCGACCGCAAGCTTATAGCCCTGGCCTTTTCATCTATTCCGGGCGCCGGGCACATGTATCTGGGATTGATCAAGCAGGGAGCTCAATTAATGGCCGGGTTTTTCTTCATGCTGCTCCTGTCCGGCTGGCTGAACCTCAGTCTTCTAGAATTTGTCATACCGGTTATCTGGTTTTACAGCGTTTTTGATATCTATCATCTGCTGGAAGATGAAGAAGAAGTACAGCTTGAATCCTCCACTATTTTCGACTGGTTCTCCACCCATCCGGGCTGGCTGGGATGGGGCTTGATTACACTGGGCTTGCTGGTCATAGTGCAGCGCATTGCCAGTCCTGCTTTGGCGCACCTGTTTAGCGACACTATGCGCAGTTACATCGAAACCACTTTTGTAGCCTTAATATTGATTGGCGGGGGCATCAAGCTCCTGCTGGGCAACAAAGTGGAAGATCAAAAAAAGGAAGCAGCAAGTCTGCCTGCCAAGCAGGTTGATAATGAAAAAATTAATGAGGAAGCTGCTCCCGAAAAAAATCATGAAGAAACAGAGGAGGAAATACAATGAGACAATGGCGGGTAGGTACATTTTCCATGGGGTTGCTCCTGTTCTGCACCGGTATTGGACTCCTATATGCTCAGTTCCAGCCGTTACCGGTGGTTGAAAGCATATTTAAGTGGTGGCCGGTGATATTCATTATATTGGGGATTGAAGTACTGTTACAGAGCTATCTTAAGAAGGGCGAAGAGAGCAAGATCAAGTATGATATCTTCAGTATTTTGATTATATTTTTTATAGTAATGACTGGAATGGGGCTGCAGCTTGCCGGTAAAGTGGGACTAAGCAGCTACATTCAGGAAAATATCAGTGCTGAGCAGTATAATATCGAAATGGATCGCGAAATCGCTCTGGATAAGGATATTCAGAAAGTCGTTATTGAGGTTGATAGCGGCCCGCGCTTAAAGGTCAGAACCGGCAGTGAGGATTCCATACAATGTAATACTCAAGCGGAAATAAGAGCCCAATCCGAAGCTGAAGCCCGGCAAGTGATGCAAGAAAAAAATAAGCTTAATAGCCGCAGAAATGGCAATACCCTGTACCTGAGCCTGGGTCTTTCAGCAGGCGGAGATTGTTATAATGTAGCTTATTCCTTGATCCTGCCGGAAAGACTGGCGGTGGAACTGGAGCACCATGATGCCTCCCTGCAAATAACGGCGGGACAAATTGCCGGCGATTGGCTGATTCGTGGAGATGGGTATCTGGACATTACGCTGGCCCCGCAATCCAATCTCGAACTCTATGCTTTTACTTCGCAAGCGTTGCCCTTAAAGGGCAATCTGAACTGGACTGCCCCGGATGGGCAGCCTCTTAAAGTGCAGCCCCAGCAAGTAGATGGAGAACTAACAGAGATAGATGAAGCAAGTGTCCAGGCGCAAGCCAAACTGGGAACAGGCCGCTGCAAGATGACGATTATCCATCAAGGAAATGAAATAAGAGTTAATCAGCTGCCCTGAGCTTAAAAAAATGACAATGTAAAATAGATGAAAAAGTGCTGCAAGTCTGCCATAAAAATATCGTATTAACATAATATACTATTTATTGCGGCATGAAGTTATAGGGGATGAAATTTTGTGAAAATTTCTGTTCCTGGTTACAATCCTTCTTTAATGCAAAATAATCCGCATATTAACAAGGCGAAAAGATGTCTACCTCGCTTTTTTAGCGGTCGGGTTCCTATTAACAAAAAGGCGGGTTATAACGAGGCGCTGCCTCGTTGCAGCATCGGAAGAAACTGCTCAGCAGTTTCTTCCGATGCTTAAAAAGAGATTTGTCTGTAATAAAACAAGCTCGGTAATTGTCTAAGTTAAAGAGTCTTTTATTGGAAACGGGACCAAACAAGGAAAGTGAATAAAGAATCGGGGATATCACAGATGGAGGTTAGGCTTGTGAAGTTGGGACTTAGGGGAGTGGGGCTGAAATGGAGAACAAAAATCAAGAGCATGCCGACCCGGAAGAAGTGGATTTTAGGAG
>JAQUBU010000035.1 GCA_028686565.1 Syntrophomonadaceae bacterium | reverse complement strand
CTTATTTTGTACCGGTTAATTACGGGCAGAATATCACTACCCCCGCATATTTTTTAGCTGCATTGGTAGTGGAAATACTTATTGGCTATACCATAGGTTTTATAGCTTATCTGGTATTGGCTACCATACAATTAGCCGGACAAATTATGGATATGCAGATGGGCTTTGCCATAGTGAATGTAGTGGACCCCCAGTCAGGAACGCAGATTCCGCTTATGGGTAATTTCACCCAAATATTTGCTTTGCTCATCTATTTGGTTATCAACGGGCACCATTATCTTATACAAGCCTTGGTTCAAAGTTTCAGGATAATTCCGGTTTTAGGCTTAAGCCTGAATCACGACTTTTTTGATTTATTGCTTGAGATGAGTATAAAGATGTTTGTAATTGCAGTTAAAATCTCTGCACCGGTACTTGTTTCGGTATTGATTAGCGATATTGCTATGGGTTTTATAGCCAGGACAGTTCCGCAAATGAACGTATTTATTGTTGGTATGCCTCTAAAAATATTACTGGGATTTGTTACGCTCTTTATAATGCTGCCGGTATATTTATGGCTGTTTGGCAGTCTTTTTAATGAATTTTTTGCTTATGTTGATAAGATGATAATGATCATGGGGTCATGACAATGAAGGAGAAATATTTTTTTGCATACCAGAACCCGGAGAACATACCCATACGGGAACAAGCAAGCAAGCAGACAAAAGGGCAGGCAATTATTTATGAGAATAAATTTGATGTTAGGCATTATAACTTCTTAGAGGCAACCCCTGACCTATCACCTTGTTTACTTATTGACCTGCAGTTATTTGCGAATGATGATACTGGTGAAAAAACTGAAAAAGCTACTCCCCGGCGGCGTGAAGAAGCCAGGAAAAAAGGACAGGTTTTTAAAAGCACCGATCTAAATTCGGCAGTAATTCTTTTAGCGGGTTCTTTAGCCGTATATTTTTCTTTTCCCTATGTTCTCGAAAGTATCAAAGAATTTACGGCCCTTTATATTTTAGAAAGAACATTAACAGATTTCACCAATGACTATATTTATTATATGTTAATTGAAGTATGCATTATTTTAGCCAAGGTTTTGTTCCCTATATTTTTAGTAAATTTTGTGGTTGCACTAATGATTAGCTATTTACAAGTCGGCTTTGTTTTTAGTACTGAAGTCTTAACTCCTAAAATGGAACGCATAAATCCAATTGAAGGATTTAAACGTATTTTTTCCAAACGAGCCCTTATGGAGCTATTCAAATCTGTATTCAAGGTAGTAGTTACCAGTTATATTGTATATTCGGTAATGAAAAAGAATTTTTATATATTCCCCCGTTTTGTTGATATGGAACTAATAGCCACCATAAAAGTTATGAGCAGTGTTGTGCTGGAAATGGCCTTAAAAGTAGGTATAGTCTTTATTATTATTGGGATAATCGATTTCATTTTCCAGTGGTACGAACATGAGAAATCATTAAAAATGAGTAAATATGATATTAAACAGGAATACAAGCAAGTTGAAGGAGATCCTCTGGTCAAATCCCGCCAAAGAAGAATTCAGCGTGAAGTAGCAATGCAGAGGATGATGACGGAAGTGCCTAAAGCTGATGTGGTAATAACCAACCCCACCCATTTTGCGGTAGCAATAAAATACGAAGCTTCTTCAATGCAAGCTCCGTTTGTAGTTGCCAAAGGGCAAGATTTTATGGCTTTAAAAATTAAAGAAGTAGCAACTCAGCATAAGGTAATAATTGTGGAGAATCCGCTTTTAGCCCGTACTCTCTATTATGGTATTGAAATTGGCGGCCAAATACCCGAAGAACTGTATCAGGCAGTTGCCGAGGTTTTAGCTTTTGTTTACAAGCAGAAGAAAATAGCTCTTTAAGGAAAGGGGACACACCTCCTTCAGAGGAATGTCCCCATGGCAAAAAGGGAACACACCTCCTTCAGAGGAATGTCCCTATCGTTAAGGAATATGCCCAGTATAGAGGAGTGTCCTGGTTGTAGAGGGAATGTACACTACTTGGGAATTGTAGTTACTGATCATTTTGGTTAACACATTGGAGGAATTGTTTTGAATTCTAAATCAGGCTTAATAGAAAAAATGCTTGATTATAGTGATGTTTTAATAGCAATAATCATAATTGGCATTGTTATGATGTTGATTATTCCAATGAGTCCAGTGGTTCAAGATGTTTTGCTGACTTTTAATATAAGTTTAGCCCTTATTATACTAATGGTTTCGATGTTCAACTCCGAACCGCTGGAGTTTTCTATATTTCCAGCCTTGTTGCTGGTTACTACTTTGCTGCGTCTGGCACTCAATGTTTCAGCTACCCGGTTAATATTGCTTTATGCTTATGCTGGTGACGTAATACAAGCTTTTGGGCAGTTTGTGGTAGGAGGAAATGCCATTGTTGGAGTGGTAATATTCCTTATTCTGGTTGTTATACAGTTTGTGGTAATTACCAAGGGAGCAGAGAGAGTATCAGAGGTAGCGGCACGTTTTACTCTTGATGCTATGCCAGGGAAACAAATGGCTATTGATGCAGACCTTAATGCCGGATTGATTGACGAAAATACTGCTCGGCAACGGCGTGAAAAAATTCAGCGTGAAGCTGATTTTTACGGAGCTATGGATGGTGCCAGTAAATTTGTCAAAGGAGATGCCATTGCCGGCATAATCATAATTATTATCAATATTGTTGGTGGATTTTTAATAGGGATGATGCAAAAAGGTTTTAGCTGGAGTGAAGCGCTTCAAACTTATACCTTATTAACTATCGGAGATGGTTTGGTTACGCAGATTCCTGCCCTGCTTATATCCACAGCAACTGGTATAGTGGTTACCAGAAGTGCCTCCAAATTGCCCTTGGGGCGTGAGATGGGGACACAGCTTTTTGGTCATCCCAAAGCACTTGGTCTAGCTGCTGTAATATTACTGATTATGGGTAGTATTGGCATGCCTCGAACACCAATGTATTCTCTGGCTGCATTCTTCGGAATACTGTTTTTTGTTTTCCGGAAGTCGGGTGATGAATTAGCTGAAGTAAGTGATATGGAGGATATTGAAGAAGCTGAGCAGATTAAAAAGGCCGAAAATGTTGTTGAACTGTTGCACGTAGAGAAAATGGAGATGGAACTGGGTTATGGACTTATTCCATTGGTAGATTCTGAACAGGGTGGAGACTTGCTTGATAGAATTGTTATGATCAGAAGGCAGTGTGCGGTTGAATTGGGGTTTATCGTACCTCCTATCCGGATCAGGGATAATATGCAGCTTAAGCCTAACAGCTATGTTATTAAGATCAAGGGTAATCAAATAGCTTCCGGGGAGTTAATACTGGACAATTACCTGGCGATTGGCCCTGAAATCGAATATGACATGGTATTGGCAGGTATTGATACCATAGAACCGGCATTTAATCTGCCAGCCAGGTGGATAGATACAGCGGAAAAAGACAGTGCTGAACTTAAAGGATATACGGTTGTCGACCCTCCTTCAGTGCTGGCGACTCACCTAACCTCTGTTATTAAGTCCCATGCTTACGAATTATTGGGGAGACAGGAAATACAAAATACTATAAACTTTATTAAAGAACATAATCCAGCGGTTGTTGAGGAATTGCTGCCGGATTTATTGAGTTTAGGAGATCTGCAGAAAGTTCTCGCGAATCTTTTAAAAGAACAGGTAGCTATTCGCGATATGCTGACTATACTCGAAACACTTGCTGATTATGCCAAACTGACTAAGGATACTGATGTTCTGACCGAATATGTGCGGCAATCGCTGCGCCGGCAGATCAGCAAACAATATGCTGGTGAGGATGGCAAGCTGAATGTCTTAACACTTGACCCGGTCTTTGAGGAAAAACTTCGTGATTCAGTCCAGCAGAGTGAATTTGGGGCCTATCTCGCACTTGAACCGGATATAGCGCAAAAGATGGTGGATAAATTATCCGTCTACTTTGATGATTTAAGTAAGAAAGGCATAACTCCTATAGTGATATGTGCACCAGTACTGCGTTTATATTTTAAGCGGCTGGTTGACAGATTTATCCCCAACCTTCTGGTTCTTTCGTATAATGAGATTGATTCCGGGGTAAATGTTGAAGTAATAGGGATGGTGTCACCATGATTATAAAAAAGTTCGTAGCCAAGGATTTTCAAAGTGCCTTGAAACAGGCTAAAGAGGAAATGGGTCGCGATGCAATAATACTACATACAAGCAAGATAAGAAAAGGTGGTATTTTAAGTTTTTTGTTCGCACCGCAGGTAGAGATAACCGTTGCTATTGACGATAATCTGAGGGTTAACAGCGACAGGCAGCGCAAACCTGTTCCTAAACCTGCGCCAGAGACAATTATAAATACTCAGCCGCTTTTGCCGGCAATACCTGAACCTGAGATTATAGCAATAAAATCTGAGCAGGATAATGAACTGTTGCATGAGATGAAGATCATGAAAAACATAATATCTGATGTCAAACTTAAGATGTATGAAGTAGAACTGATTAAAGGTATGTCAGAAGAAGTGCAGTGCTTTTATGAAACCCTCGTCAATAATCAGGTTGATAAAGATATAGCTATAAAAATTGTTAACAGTGTTGAAACCAGGCTGTCCAAAGAAAAGCCTCATGATGTTGCCTGGACGCGAGATCTTTGCCTGCAAACATTACAGGATTATATACACGAGGTAAAACCCATTGACACCAAGAGTAATAAAAAGGGAACATTGGTGTTTATGATCGGCCCGACGGGAGTAGGAAAAACAACAACAATTGCCAAGTTAGCTGCCAATATGGCTTTTTCCGATGGGAAAAATGTTGCGCTCATTACTCTTGATACATATAGGGTATCGGCTGCCCAACAATTAAGAACTTTTGCTGAAATAATTGAGATTCCTATAAGTGTTGTTTTTAATCCTCTGGATTTGGAGACAGCCATAGCTCAGTATAAAGACAAGGATATTATTTTTGTTGATACTGCAGGTCGCAGCCCGTATAAAGAAGAACACATGCAAGAACTTCAGCAGTATATAGAAATTGCGAAACCGGATGAGACCATTTTGGTTTTAAGCATTACGACTCATAGTACTGACTTGATTAACATATATCAAAAATTCAACAATATTGGGGTAGACAAGATTATTTTTACCAAACTTGACGAGACATGCAATTACGGACGTATATTAAACACCATTTATGAAATAAAAAAGCCCATTGCCTATTTAACCAACGGGCAGAATGTACCTGATGACATTGAGATACCTGATAGTCTCCAATTGGCTAAAATGCTTCTCGGAGAGGGGGATGCATCATGAGGGATCAGGCTGATAAACTCAGGGAAATGGCTCATAATGTTAAAAAGCAAATAGAAGCTGAAATAAGCCGTGAATTGAAAAAAAGCCGCGTAGTAGTTATCAGCAGCGGAAAAGGCGGAGTAGGCAAGAGTACCTTGGCTCTTAATATAGCAATTAATTTGTGTATCAAAGGCAAGAAAGTCATTCTAATGGATGCTGATATGGGCTTGGCTAACCTGGATGTTATGCTGGGATTGGTTACCAAATACAACCTGTATCATATGATACAAGAGAAGAAAACATTAAAGGATATTACCATTTCAGGTCCGGAAGGATTAAAAATAATTCCCGGAGGTTCTGGTATTAGTGAATTAGCTAATCTTAATGAGGATCAGTTGAAAAGAATATTGGTTGAACTTAGAAAGCTAGATGGTGAATATGATTATATGATAATAGATACCGGTGCAGGCATTTCCAAGAGTGTAATAGCTTTTCTGATGGCTGCTGACGATGTAATTGTAATCACTACCCCCGAACCAACTTCCATAACTGATGCTTACAGTATTGTTAAGAGTGTAACCAAGAATTCTTTCGTCGGTAACATGTACATGGTAGTAAACCGGGTAAATGATAATTCTGAAGGTATATTGGTTGCGGAGAAGTTCAAACTGGTTTGTGAAAAATTCCTAAATTGTACAATAAAACCTCTGGGGCATATTGTCAATGAACCTTTAATAGGAGAAGGTATTAGACGCCAGCAGGCTTTTGTACAAATATTTCCCAAAAGCCCGGCTGCCCGCAATATAGATTTGATAACCAGCAATTTAATTGAAAACAACAGCAATAATCTTCATGGTTTGGATCTTAAACGGGGCGGCATCAAAAATTTTATTGAAAAGATAGCCGGTTTTATTAAGTAATACATGTGAGGGATGGTTATGAAAGCTGATGATATAAAAGTCAATCAATTGCTTGAGGTTGAAGTTGAATTTAACAAAGGTACTGAATTTTTGCCCAGCCGAATCGAGGAAATCAAGGACAACAACTGGTATATATCAATGCCCATGCGTCGGGGTGTATATATAACCCTTCGCGTAGGGCAACGGATAAAAATCCAGCTAAAGTATAAAAACAGCCTTATGGGCGGGTTTGTTACGATTATCGACCGGCGAAGGGGACATATCCCTTTGTTGATAGTTAGTAAACCCCAGGAATTAATTAGAATGAATCAAAAGAGAACCTTTGTACGATTAGAAATTGCCATACCGGTTGCCTTCAAAATTATTATTGATAAGCAAAAAAGCGAAGCATTTGAAGGAATAACTGGTGACATAAGTGCTGGAGGGCTTTTGCTTTATACTCCGGTAGTTATTGAAAAGGACCAAAAAGTTGAAATGGAAATAAAATTACCGGAGCATGAAGCAGTGTTTTGCAAAGCCCATGTAGTCAGAGTTCTTGCTAAAGCAAAGCAAGAAGGCCAAAACAGTAAATATGCTATAGAATACGACAATTTTAATGAAATTCAACAAGACCGTATATTTAAATTTATTTTCGATAAACAGCGGGAATGGATTAAAAAAGGAGTCAGGGAATAGGAGGACGAATTATTGATAACAAAAATTAAGGTTCTGGTTGTTGATGACTCGGCCTTCATGCATAAGGTAATAGCAGATATTATTAACAGTGATAATGAGCTTGAGGTAATTGGAAAGGCCAGAAACGGCAATGAAGCATTGCTCAAAGCAAAAGAAATGAAACCCGACGTTATAACTATGGATGTAGAAATGCCGGAACTGGATGGACTATCAGCACTTGGCAAGATAATGGCAACAGATCCTGTTCCGATAATTATGCTTAGCAGCTTGACCAAGAGTGGTGCAGAGCAAACTTTTAAAGCTCTTCAACTGGGTGCAGTTGATTTTATTTCTAAACCATCCGGTCAGATTTCTCTCGATATAGGAAACATTAAAGAAGAAATTGTCAAAAAAATAAAAATTGCAGCAGGTACCAGGAGAAAGTTGCAGAATTTTATTAGTATGCCAGAAATAGTTGTTAAAAAAGCTTTAACAACGGTAAAAAAACCCATTGATTTGACCAGGCAGTTAAACAAATTGGTATTGATTGGAACGTCAACCGGGGGACCAAAAGCACTGCATCAGGTTATTCCCCGTTTTCCGGCTGACATTGATGCCGGTATCCTGATAGTTCAGCATATGCCGCCCGGCTTTACTAAATCTCTGGCTGAAAGACTTGATTCTTTGTCGGAGATAAGAGTTAAGGAAGCTGAGCAAGGTGAAAGGATTATACCTGGCTGTGCATATATAGCACCAGGAGATTTTCATTTAGCAGTTTCGAGGCCTAAAATGGATACTGCTAAAGAGTTATATATAAATTTGGATAAATCGATGCCGAGAGGAGGCTTGCGTCCAGCAGTTGATGTGATGCTGGAATCGGTAACTGATCACTTCTGGTCTTATATGGTCTGTGTAATAATGACAGGTATGGGACACGATGGAGCAGTAACTCTCGAAAAAATAAAAACCAAACATGGCAAAATAATTGCCGAACACCAGTCCAGTTGTATTGTATATGGCATGCCAAAAGCGGCTGTAGAAACAGGTATGGTCGATAAAGTCGTGCCGTTGTCTGAAATTAGTGAAGAAGTACTGAGGATGTTAAAGGAAGTTTGATTTTTAATTAAAAAAATAATAGGAGGTGACTATTTCATGAAAATGGACATGTCCCAATATCTGGATGTATTCCTGGAAGAAAGTAAGGAACACTTGGAGAGCTTAAATCAGAAATTATTGGAACTGGAAAAGCATTCACAGGACATTTCAGTTCTGAACGAGATATTTCGTGCTGCCCATACCCTTAAAGGTATGTCATCCACCATGGGTTTTGAAGACCTTGCTGATTTAACTCATCATATGGAGAATGTCCTGTCCGATCTTAAAGAGGGAATACTTGAAGTTAATTCCCAGGTAATAGATATGCTCTTTCAATGTTTTGATCGCCTTCAGCTAATTATTGATCAAATAGAATCAGGAGGTTCAGGGGCAATTGACAACAGTGCACTGATCGCTTTGCTGGAGAATGTTAAAAGCGGAAATGTTCAATTTGGAGTTTCTGCTGATCCTGCAATAGAAAAACCTGATACATATACAAGTGTAAATGCCGAAAATATTTCAGATGAAACATACAGCTTTGAATTTAATGAGTATGATATTGCAGTTTTAAAAGAAGCTGCGAGTAAAAATTTTAAAATCTATTATATTAAATTGGCAGTAGAAAAGAACTGTTTAATGAAAGCAGTTCGTGCTTTTATGGTATTCAAAGCATTGGAAGAGGATAGCGAGATAATTAAATCCATTCCAGAAGTTCAAGAGATAGAAGAAGGTAAGTTTGACGAGTATTTTGCGTTATTTGCGATCAGCAGTGGAGAACTCGAAGATATCGAGAAACGCTTAAATAATATATCCGAAATCAACATGCAAACTATCAAGGAGATTGATATCAATACTATTCAAACCGAAAAAATGTCGGCATATGAAGAAACACCCGCTGAAATTAAAGATAACACAACAGAAAATACTGATCAAAAGAAATATCATAAAGTCAAACAAACGGTTAGAGTTGATATAGACCGTTTGGATAGTCTGATGAATTTGGTCGGGGAATTGGTTATGCACAAAGGCCGATTGGAACAAATTGGAGCCAGCACCAAAATAGGTGAACTTAATGAAACCATAGAGCAAATTGACAGAATCAGCACTGATCTGCAATCAGTTGTCATGAAAGTAAGGATGGTTCCAGTAGAACAAGTATTTAATCGTTTTCCGAGAATGGTCAGAGATCTTGCTAAAGATCTAAACAAAGAAGTAGATTTTCTAATGGAAGGCAAAGAAACTGAATTGGATAGAACTGTAATAGATGAAATTGGTGATCCGCTTGTTCATTTGCTTAGAAATGCTATTGATCATGCCATAGAATCACCCCAGGAGAGGATGCGGGCAGGCAAGTCACAAAAGGGCACGGTTATGTTGAGGGCAAGGCATGAAGGAAATAATGTTTATATAGAAGTTGAGGATGACGGAGCTGGCATTAATGTTAAAAGGGTTTTAGAAAAAGGTGTTGATAAAGGTTTAATTACTGCCAAAGAAGCTGAACAAATGAATATCGATGATGCAGTAAATTTGCTATTTAGCTCCGGATTCAGCACAGCACTTAATGTTACTGATGTTTCCGGACGTGGAGTCGGCCTGGATGTAGTTAAAACCAAAATCGAATCATTAAGCGGAGAAATTTTTGTTGATTCCAGGCCCGGCAAAGGTACCAGATTTAGGATTAAGCTTCCTTTGACTTTAGCTATTATTCAAGCACTTATGATTTCAATTCGAGATGAAATATATGCCATACCGCTTGGCTCAGTTGACGAGACAACGATGATAAAGAATCACGATATCAAAATGGTGCAGAATCAGGAAGTCATAGTCTTGCGGGGCAATGTTTTACCTCTGTTCAGATTGTCAATGCTGTTGGAAATTCCCGGTGGGGAAATCACGAATGAAGATGAGATGTACGTTGTTGTAGTACGTAAGGCTGAACGTCAAATAGGATTAGTAGTAGATACCCTGATAGGACAACAGGAAATAGTGATAAAATCTTTAGGAAAGATTTTATCAGGTATTCCGGGCATCGCCGGGGCTATTGTTGCTGGAGACGGATATGTCAGGTTAATAATTGATATAGCAACACTTTTTTAAGGGGGTGGATTATTTGAATAACATTACAAAGACTGCTGAAGATTCGTATGTACAGGAAGAAATACAGGTAGTAGCTTTCCGTTTAGGGAAAGAAGAATACGCTGTTGATATTCTGAATGTCCAGGAAATAAATCGTCTCTTGACAATTACCCGGGTTCCTCGGGCAGCCAAACATATTGAGGGTGTGGTGAATCTAAGAGGCAATATTATTCCTATTATTAATCTACATACCCGCTTTAATTTAGAAGCTGCTGGAGACCAAGAAGACAAACGGATAATAGTCTTTCAATTTGAGGATATCAAAACCGGTATAATTGTTGATGAAGTATCTGAGGTATTAAGTTTAAAGAAAAAAGATATTGAAGAAACTGGTAATGTCTATAACTCAATAACTGCGGACTTAATTAGGGGTATAGCACGAGTCGATGATCGTTTGTTTTTATTGCTGGACATTCTAAAGATACTCGAATAATCGATATATATAGGCAGGTGTTAAAATATGGTATTTGATTTCAGTGAACTATCTGGTCTGGAGCTTGATGCACTTCGGGAAATAGGAAATATTGGTGCAGGAAATGCAGCTACTGCCCTGGCACAAATGTTAGGTGCCAAAATCGATATGAGCGTTCCTAAAGTTAGCATACTGCCTTTTAGTGAAGTACCTGACTTGATAGGTAGTGCTGATCTTCATGTGGTAGGCATTTATTTAAATGCCAGCGGTTCAGCCCCTGCCAACATATTGTTTATTTTACCAATAGCCAAGGCTTGTTTCCTGGTAGATATGCTAATGGGAATGCCATTAGGGGAAACCAAGGCCGATAATTTTAGCGATATGCAGCTTTCTGCCTTAATGGAGCTGGGAAACATCATTAGCGCAACTTATCTAAATGCGCTGGCCATGTTCACCAATCTTGATTTTCGCCCTTCGGTCCCAGCGTTGGGTATAGACATGGCTGGTGCGATACTGGATGCCGTTTTAGCTGTTTTTGGTACGGTAGCCGATCATGTATTAGTACTGGAAACTGAATTTACCAAAGATGATGAAGATATAGTAGGACATTTCTTCCTGCTGCCTGAACCCGGTTCATTGGATACCATATTATCGTCGCTTGGGGTGAGTATTGGATGAGTAAGATTATCCAGGTTGGAATGGCTGAGTTAAAGCTTGCCAAAGTTCCGGACAAACTTATGACGGCTGGTCTAGGTTCCTGTATTGGGATCTGTATTTTTGATAAAACCATAAAATTGGCTAGTCTGACTCATATTATGCTGCCTTCAAGTACTCAAGCCCGCAACCCGCAAAATGCTGCCAAGTTTGCTGATACAGGTATAGAGCTTGCATTAAAAGAAATGGAAAAAAACGGGGCGCTCCATTCCCGCCTTTTGGTAAAAATTGCGGGGGGTGCCCAAATGTTCAAGTTTTCCGGGGAAAGCGATATAATGAAAATTGGGGAACGTAATGCTCTGGCGGTGGAGGCGACGCTCCAAAAGTTCAAACTTAAATTAATAGCTTCGGATACAGGGGGCAATTATGGACGCACTATCATCTTTGATCCAGGTAGTGGTGATTTGTTGGTAAGGACTATAGGACATGGGGAGAGAACAATTTAAATGAAAAGGGATATGAGCACATTTTGGGTTCAATATAAAGAAAAAGGTGAAGTTGAAGCCCGGGATGAATTAATCATACATTATGCTCAACTCGTTAAGTATGTAGCTAATCGCCTGGCTATTCACCTCTCATCAGTTGTTGAAATTGATGAATTAATATCCTATGGTATCGAAGGTCTAATAGATGCTATAGAAAAGTTTGACCACAAGAGAAATATTAAGTTTGAGACCTATGCAATTACTCGTATTCGGGGATCGATAATTGATGGACTGCGTGCGATGGATTGGGTACCGGTATCAGTACGCCAAAAGAGCAAAGAAGTTGAAAAGACCTATGCAATTTTGGAAGCAAGGCTGGGAAGAGCAGCCAGCGATATGGAGGTTGCCCAGGAGTTGGGTATAAACCAGGAGGATTTGGCGGGACTGTTAAGAGAAGTGGCTGGTACTACGATAATTTCATTAGATGATTTTTTACCTGGCGAAGATGGGGAGGATAAGCGGAAAAGAATTATTGATATGCTTGAAGATCAAAACGGAATCAATGCTATTGAATTAATTGAACTGGCAGAAGTCAAGGAGTTATTATCCCGGTCTATTACCCGATTACCTGAAAAAGAAAAAATGGTTACTTGTCTTTACTACTATGAGGGTTTAACCCTCAAGGAAATTGGTGCAACCCTGAATCTCTCAGAGTCACGGATATCTCAGCTACATACCAAAGCCATACTCAGGCTGAGAGGTAGTTTGAGTAAAAAGAAGTATCTGATAGTCTAAAAAAATGGAGGAGCGCTATGACAAAAGAGGAAATAAGCCAAAATGGTCAAGCTAAAGTCAATATCCCCAGAGACCAATTAAAAGCCTTTCTGGTAATTTCTGCCCCAATTGGGTCTGGCGTGGGTTGTACTATGGATGAAGCTAAAAAGGCCCTGGCTGACCATAATGTAACTTATGGGCTAATTGAGGAGAACATTGAAGAAGCACTTCTGGAAGAGAATTGGGGCCGGGAGTATTTGGTGGCACAAGGCAAAGAAGCTGTTAACGGGACGGATGCCAAACTTATTTTCAAGTTCCCATTGCCCAAAGAAAGAATGGGACCTAAAGCAGATGAACAAGGGAATGTTAATTATCATGACTTGGGTTTGGTTTATAATGTTAGAAAAGGAAGCCCGCTGGTCGAGCGTATTCCCCCTACCGAAGGCATCCCCGGCACCAGTATTTCGGGTACGGAGATTGTGGCTAAAACAGGGAAGGATGTTCGTCTACCCAAGGGCAAAAATACAGTTGCTGATAACGAAGATAAATTGCTTTATGCTGTTTTAGAGGGTAATGTAAATGTTATTGATAATAAGGTAGTAGTTGATCCTCTTCTGCAAATCTCCGGGGATGTCGATTACTCTACCGGGGATATCGATTTTGTTGGTGATGTGCTTATTAACGGTAATGTCAATACTGGTTTTAAAGTGAAAGCGGAAGGCAATATTGAAATTAAAGGCTTCATTGAGGGTGCTGAGGTTACCGCCGGGGGCAGTATCTTAATTAAGGGTGGTATTACTGGTGGTATAAAGGGATGTGTAAGAGCCAGGGAAAATATAAATTGTCGATTTATTGAAAATTCTAATGTTGAAGCAGGCAGAGATATAATTGTAAAGGATTCAATAATGCAATCATTTATTAAAGCTGGGGGAAGCGTTAGAGTTAATGATAAAAGGGCAATTATAGTCGGAGGTATTATTCAGGCTGCACAGGAAGTTGAATCCAAGGTATTAGGGTCACAATTAGCCACTCAAACCATTGTGGAGGTAGGGATCAATCCCTATTTTCGTGAAGAATATCAACACTTGTTGAAATCGAAGAATGAAAAGAAAAAAATATATGATAATATAAGCAACAATCTGCAGGTTTTTCAGAAGAGCGGTGTCTCACCTGAAAATCTAAATGAAAGCAAACGTTTAACTCTAATGAAGATGCTGGAGGATTTTAAAAGACTACGCCAGGAAATCACCGAAATGGATGAACGTACACTATATTTGGAAGAACAATTTAACCGTAGTCATTCAGCCAAGGTTAAGGTCCTGGAAACCGTTTATCCTGGGGTTCGTATCAGTATTGGCCAAGCAATTTATATTGTTAATGATACTATAAAATATGCCGCTTTTGTCCTGGACGAAGGAGAAGTAAAGTTAACATCGTTGCGTTAGGGAGAAGTGATAAAAAATGAGTATCAGAAGTATTGATATGCAGGTACTGATTCAAAAAGTAGGTGAAGTTGCCAAAGTACAACAGACACATCAGCTTGAGAGCAGCAACCGGCAGCAGGAATCTGCTCAGCAAATTGGGCAGCAAACCCAGATTGATGCTAAAACGGTCAGCCAGCCTTTAAGAAACGAACATACTAATGTCCATGAAAAACAAGAGAAAGAGAATAAGGAAAAAAAATCTCGAACAAAAAAGGGGAAAAGCAATAAAACAGAGAAAAAGGAAAATAATGAAAAGGATGGAAACAAACAAGGGAACCATCTGGATGTAACCATATAAGGCAGGTGAGCAGGTATTAGCAGTTTATCCATATGCGCGGCGGTTGTTTTGATTATAGTTGCTTTA
>JAQUBU010000034.1 GCA_028686565.1 Syntrophomonadaceae bacterium | reverse complement strand
GAGCGTGGGGAAAAGCTTGTCAAGATGGAGTTTATATCTTTGCGCCGGAGCATTTTCAGGGTGGTCCGGTTTACGTCTGTACCGGTAACCATAGCAACGTGCAGGGCAAATTCAACTTTCATCCAGTCGGCAAGATTATCGTATAGATAATTAGCCGTATCCGTAAAGGCGGTAAAGATGAGTAGCTTCTTATTATCGCCATTGATCGGATGCTTTATTTTATCCTGGATCATCTCTTTGAGTATTTCCAGCTTGGCATCACGAGCAGGAGTTACCTTCTTCGCTTCAGCCAGCAAGCGTTCCAGGCGCTCCTTGTCTGCTCTCAAGTCCTGTTCCCATTTGATCAGATCCATATCCTGCAGCATAACTTTAACCTTGTTGCCAAACATCAAATCGTCATATTGATTTTCATTTTCAAAATCTATTTCGGCTATATCAATATTCGGATTATATTCAAACTGCTTTTCGTTAATCTTTCCAAGCGCATTATCAACCTGCCTAAGAATTTTGGATACAGTCAGAGCAAACGAATGAATGGAGCTTTCCATACGTTTTAATAGATTAACCCGCATCAGGTTTACCAGTTGATTTTCCCGATCGGTTTGTCTAAATATGGATTGGCCACCTGCAACGCTTATATCGTATTTTTCGCTATATTTTTGTCGATGCTCGGGCCGGATGTAGGTCAGAGGGGAGTAAACCGCCATTTGCAGGTTTTTAATACCTTTATTAACTTGCTTCAGGGGAGGAAACTCCTGTTGCAGGTCAATATCTGCATAGATATTCCGGGGTTTTCTACGCGTCGGAAACTTTCCGATTTCCTCCATGTTATAGTATTTCTCGATATGTTTTCGAGAACGTGCGATCGTTACCGTATCCAGAAGCTTGAAATAGTCAATGTCCATCATTTCCACAAAGGAATCGGTAGTACGCTCTTCATCCGGAAACTTCGACCATTTGTTGAATATTGTCTGCGATTTACGCAAAACCTGCTCAATACTGTTAAGCCCTAGATCTGCAAAGGCTTTGTCGTTCCCCTCGGTAATAAAAGAAATCTGGTTTTTGATATCGTTCATGCGGTTATTTACCGGTGTGGCAGACAGCATTATAACCTTGGTCTTCACACCGGATTTAATAATATCATTCATCAAGCGTTGATAACGAGTAACTCTATTTTTGGCAGCCTGATTGTTTCGAAAATTATGGGACTCATCGATAACCACCAGATCATAGTTTTGCCAGTTGATCGTTTCCAGATTGATATCGCCGGATTTACCGGTATACCTAGTTAGATCGGTGTGGTTTAAGACATCATAACGGAAGCGGTCTTTCTCAAATAAATTGAGTTTGTCGTTACGGGTGTAGATGGTCCAATTCTCACGCAATTTTTTTGGCACCAATACCAGCACCCGGTCATTTCTAGATTCATAGTATTTGATCACCGCCAGGGCGGTAAAGGTTTTGCCCAGTCCTACACTATCGGCAATAATGCAGCCATTGTACTTTTCAATTTTATCAATGGCCCCCATTACGCCGTCTTTTTGGAATTTGTAGAGCTTGTTCCAGATAATCGAATCCTTAAAGCCAGTACCACTTCTGACAATACGCTCTTCGGTCAGCTCATCCAGGTACTCGCTGAAGATATTGTAAAGGGTTACGAAATAAATAAATTCCGGCGTGTTCTCCTTATAGAGTATCTGCATTTGATCCAATACTTTTTGTTTGACATCTACTACAGCCGTTTCATCAGTCCATAGTTCATCAAACATTTTTAGAAAGTGCAGGGTAAAGTCTTTTCCATAAATGCACATATTGCTGTCAATACGGTTGGAATTGGTGATACCCAGGCCATCCGTTGTAAAGTCAACGGTACCGTTTATGGAGACATTTTCCTCCGAATTTTCTATATAAATAAGTCGGGGTTGGGCAGGATTGGCCTGCTTAAGGGATTTTACTTCAACCTTTTCTTTCAACCATTCTGCACACTCTCTGGCAATGTGAGATTGTTTGAGCTCATTGCGAAGCTTTATTTCAAATTCGTTACCCGAGATATTTTTTTCATTTCTACCGATATAATACTCTCTGATCAGTTCCCGGTCCTTTTTCACAAAGGTCGGTTCGGTAAAGATAAAGCGCATTTTATCAATCTTGGAAAGCTCTTTTTTTAAATCATTAAAAGCATAAATCGTAAAATAAGCCGAGATAACGGAAAGCTTTGACCCTTTGCGGAGATTTTCTCGGAGTTCATCGCTTACTTTACCATTTCGTTTGTTATCAAGCATTTTCGGTGGTTTCATGATAATTCCTGCCTCATTATGTTTAGTAATTTCCGGGTACTCCTCTGCCAGCCCTTCTTGAATAAGCAAGCGATTTATCACCTGCAGTTTAGAGTTACTTCTAGACAATTTGCCAATATCCTGCAAAATAAAGCAAATATAGCAATCGAGCTAATTATCTGATTAACATGGAACAAAAATCAATAACTCTAGAATTCATCACCGGGGATCACGTTGGTTTGAGAACAGCTGGAGCGATTGCGCCCGGTGGTTGCCAGGCCTTCATGATGGGAGTGGAGGGAGTCTAACAGACACGCTGGATTTAGGTTCCAGTGCCGAGAGGTGTGGAGGTTCGAGTCCTCTCTACCGCACCATAAGCTAATTAAGGGTTCGTTGCTGCGAACCCTTTTTTCATGCCTTTTCAATTAACTCCATGCGCCTTAGCTGAAGCGCCGCAGATAACTCTCAATATATGCCTTTACTTCTTTTGCTGATCCATAGATACCAAAGTGCCCTTCGCATAGGATGTCAGCTTCCAGATCCAAAAGTTTTTGCATGGAATTCCGCCACTGCTGCATGTCTGACCCCCATTCCTGGTTGAAGGGGCCGTGAATGTCCTGTCCGAATAGCACCCGTTTGCCGTCAATATCGCAATATATCGAAATACCGCCCGGTGTATGGCCGGGGGTATGGACACAGTACAATTCCAACCCGCCCGCTTCAACCTTTTCAATTTCGTTTTTTAGAATTCGATCCACTTTAACCTTCTGGTATTCGACCCGGTACCAGGAGGCGGCGGTAAGCTGCGGAAGTCCATCTTCAATCGCCGGCAATTCAAGTTGATGGGCTACAATTTGGGCTTGCAGACGATCGCGCATCTTTTTCAAGCCTCCGATGTGATCAATATGTCCATGAGTTGCAATAATATTCTTGATCCGGGTTATTTCTATTCCGCACTTTTCCATGTTGTCTAAGATAAATTCAGCACTTTTCCCCGCTCCTGTATCAATTAAAACAGCTTCTTGATCGTGCTTGACCAGATAAACACAACAATCTTCGGGAAAGGAGAGCCGGTTGCCTCCCACTTGATAAACCCCGTTGCATACTTCAATTATTTTAGCCATAACTGCCTCCTTAACTTAAAGTTGTTAATCTAATGTTAAGCTATATTTTCCCATTTAGTAAACTGTAATAAAACCGCATATTTTGCTTGCCGGCAGATTGAAAGGTTTTTTTTAACATTGCGTAAAAAATAGAAAAGACAGAAGGAGGGGTTTTTGTGTTCTCAGATAAAAACCGTGTGATTGCTTGCAGCTCAATGCTAATAATGCTGCTGCTGTTTGCTGCCAGCATTATAATAGGTATGGACAGGATAGCAATAGCAGAACCTGCAAGCAAGAAATCAGTCATAGAATTGCCCCGGGTAGGCAGTATGGAAAACCTCAAGAAACTGCTCAGCCAGTCGGATGAATCCAGATATAATACCAATGAAACCGCGCTCATGAAGATGAAGCAGACAACCGGCAATCTCGAAGGGCGCAATTACTCCAAATCAGCCTCTGCCGCAACCGATCAAAGTACTTCCTACTCCCAGACTAATGTGCAGGCACAGGAGGTTGATGAGGCTGATATGGTTAAAACCGATGGGGAATACATTTATCAGGTAAACAAACAGCAAATCCTAATTGTCAAGGCTCGCCCGGCAAGCGAGATGAAGATTATTAGCCGGCTGAGTTTTGATGACCCGAATTTCTCTCCTATGGAGCTTTATCTGGACAGCAATAATCTTGTGGTTGTGGGCAGTTCTTCAATAGGGCAACCTGCAGAACCGCCCAATACCTTGCCAGAAAAGGCAAAAAGACTGAGCTGTCCGCCTGCTTTCTCGCAACAGTCTACCTGCCAGATTCTGGTCTATGATATAAGCAATAAGGCTGCGATTAAGAAAACTCGCGAACTGGAGCTGGAAGGTGATTATCTTTCCTCCCGTAAAATCGGTTCGGCGGTATACCTGGTCAGCAATCGCCATATCCCCTACTATCATATACAGGATCTGAATTTAACCCTGCCCGCCTATCGCGACAGTGCCATTGGCTCAACCTATAATACGATTGATTGCAATCATATCTCCTATTTCCCGGACAACATCTATCCGGCCTTTATCATTACAGCCGGCTTTAATCTTGGCACTCAGGAAAAAGCAGATGTCAAGACCTACCTGGGGAATGGTGAAAACTTATACGCATCGGATAAAAATCTCTATATTGCTATCAGCCGCTATACAAATCAGGTTCGCCCCCTGCTTAAGGACAGCGTGGCTCCGGCTAACCCTGCTCCGGCATCTGAGCAAACCAATGTTTTTAAATTTGCCTTGGTCTCAGGAAACATAAGCTACCATGGAAAATCCGAGGTTCCGGGTCGTATATTGAACCAGTTTTCCATGGACGAGAATGGTGACTATTTTAGAATTGCCACTACCAGCGGAGATATGTGGCGCAATGACGAATATACATCCCAAAACAATCTCTACGTCCTGGATGAGGCTCTGAATATCTGCGGCAAGCTGGAAAATCTGGCTCCCGGTGAAAAAATCTATTCCACTCGATTTATGGGCGATCGAGCTTACATGGTTACATTCAAGAATGTTGATCCCCTGTTCGTTATTGACCTTAAGGACCCTCTGAAGCCAACCGTCCTGGGGAAACTGAAAATACCCGGTTATAGTGATTACCTGCATCCTTACGATGAAAACCATCTTATTGGATTCGGCAAGGAAAGTATCGAACTGAAAACAGGTACCAATGAATCCCAGGCCTACTACCAGGGCATGAAAATTGCACTGTTCGATGTAAGCGATGTCAGCCATCCTCAAGAGATGTTCAAGCAGACGATTGGCGATCGCGGTACAGATTCGGAACTCCTGCATAACCACAAAGCTCTTTTATTCTCCAAGGAAAAAAACCTGCTGGCTTTTCCGGTCACGCTTATGGAAATTGACCAGAACAATATAATAAATCCGCAGGGATTCCCTGAGTACGGTTCATTCAGCTTCCAGGGTGCCTATGTTTATAACCTCGAATTGAGCAAAGGCTTCCAGCTTAAAGGACGGATAACTCACCTGAATGACAGCGATTATAATAAGGCCGGGGATAAATGGTATGACAGCGACAAGAATGTGGAACGGATAATCTATATCGGTGACACACTTTATACTCTATCGCCAAGTATGATAAAAGCCAGTAACTTGCCTGATCTTAAGCAAACAGGCAACCTGGATTTACGCTAGTAAAAAACAGAGTTGACCTGGACGAATTGACAGAATTCAAATATAATGCTTTATCTTCATTTGAAAGATTTAGTTGACACCTGCGTAAAGAGATGTAAAGGGCAAGGAGGTAAAATAAATGTTATTACCAAACAAGAAGAACACTTTTGCGGCATGTACTGCTATTTTCATTATGCTGATTCTGTTGGTGTCCAATCAAGCCACGGACTGTGCTGGGGTAGGCAGCAGCGAATCCGTAAACAAAAAACCAGTAACTGAATTACCGCTGGTGGGCAGCATGGAAAACCTCAAGAAATTGCTGAACGAGGCAGATAATTCTTCATTCCTTATAGATGGACCTGTTCCCACAGTCATGAACAAGATGGAATCCACCGCTCAAAAAGAGGAAGGAAAAGCATCTGACTCCGCAGCATCCCCCGGCAGTTCTTACTCCCAAACCAATGTACAGGTACAGGGAGTTGATGAAGCTGATATCGTAAAAACAGACGGCAACTATATTTATCAGGTAAACAAACAGCAGATCTTAATAATCAAGGCACTTCCCGCCAATGAAATGAAAATAGTTGCTAATCTTAACTTTAAAGACCAGAATTTCTTCCCGCGCGAACTTTACCTGGACAGCAAGAATCTGGTGGTTATTGGCAGTTCTTCTATAGGGCAGCCCTATCCTTTGCAGGAAACAGCTAAAAGCATATCCTATCAGCCGTACAACTACCAATCAACCTGCCGGGTAATGGTATATGACATAAGTGATAAAGAAAATGTCAAAAAATCCCGGGAACTGGAGCTCGAAGGTGATTATCTTTCTTCGCGTAAAATTGGTTCGGCAGTATATCTCGTCAGTAATCGCTTCATACCCTATTATCACACCCAGGATCAGGATATAGATCTGCCTGCCTACCGGGATAGTGCTTTAAGCACAGCATATAACACTATTGATTGTACTAAGATTGCTTATTTCCCGGACAATGTTTATCCCGCCTATATTATGACAGCGGGCTTTGATCTGGCAAACATGGAAAAGGCTGAAGTTAAGACTTATTTAGGCAATGGCGAAAATCTTTATGCTTCAGATAAAAACCTTTATATTGCATTAAGCCAATACGACAACCAGGTTCATCCCCTTATCAGAGACAGTGCATTTCCTGCTGACCCTGCCCCAGCATTAGAGAAAACCAATGTTTTTAAATTTGCTCTGGCTCAGGGTAAAATAAACTACAGTGGCAAATCTGAGGTCCCCGGCAGGATCTTAAACCAGTTCTCCATGGATGAAAATAACGGCCATTTTCGCATTGCCACCACCAGCGGAGAAATATGGCGCAATGATGAATACACATCACAAAATAATATCTACATCCTGGATGAGGCACTTAATATATGCGGCAAAATAGAAAACCTGGCTCCCGGTGAAAAAATTTATTCCACTCGCTTTATGGGCGACCGGGCTTATATGGTTACATTTAAAAATGTTGATCCCCTGTTCGTTATTGATCTTAAGGACCCTCTGAAGCCAACCGTCCTGGGGAAACTGAAAATACCCGGTTATAGTGATTACCTGCATCCTTACGACGAAAACCACCTTATTGGCTTCGGCAAGGAAAGCATTGAACTTAAAAGCGGAACCAATGAATCCCAGGCCTTCTACCAGGGTATGAAAATCGCCCTTTTCGACGTAAGCGATGTAAGCAATCCTAAAGAGATGTTTAAAGCGAGCATAGGCGACCGTGGCACAGATTCGGAACTTTTGCACAACCATAAAGCTTTATTGTTCTCCAAAGATAAAAACCTCCTGGCTTTTCCGGTCACAGTTATGGAAATAGCTAATCAAAAGAAGATTAGTACCCAGAGGTTTCCCGAATATGGTTCCTTTAGTTTTCAAGGGGCCTACGTTTATAACCTGGATTTGATTAAAGGGTTTCAGCTTAAAGGGCGTATTACGCACTTGGATGACAGCGATTATAAAAAGGCTGGTGACAGATGGTATGACAGCGAAAAGAATGTTGAGCGTATAATTTATATCGATAATACCCTGTATACTCTATCTCCCAGCATGATGAAAGCCAGCAATCTGCCTGAACTAAAACCAACGGGCAGTCTCACATTACGCTAGACTAGCAATGATTGACATTTAGAAATTTGACAGGGGGACGGGGTTGTTGACAACCCCGTCCCCCTGTCAACTCCGTCAACCCTTAAATCTTTTTTAATTAGAGTATTGAGAAATAATGGGCAGCGCATATTAAACCTAATGATTAATAGGATATAATGATAAAAATTATAGAATGAGAGGATATATTAACCAATGGATAATCCTTCTTCACTTGCACTAATCTATAGTATCTTAAAAATATTTGTTGCTCTTCTGCTGGTAGTATTAAATGGTCTTTTCGTTGCGGCTGAATTTGCTTTTGTTAAAGTACGTCCTACACGTATAGCGCAATTGGTTAGCGAAGGAAACTCAAAAGCTCTACTGGTTGATGATTGTCTCGAACACATGGATGCATACCTGTCAGTCAGCCAATTAGGCATAACTCTGGCAAGCCTTGGTCTGGGATGGCTGGGAGAATCGGCAGTCGCCAGTCTGATACATCCCCTGCTTTTAAGCTGGGGAGTAAACAGCCCGGAAATTCTGCATACTATTTCGTTTATCATAGCCTTCTCGATAATAACTCTGCTTCATGTAGTATTTGGTGAGTTAGCACCTAAATCGATTGCCATTCAAAAAGCCGAATCTGTTGCCCTTTGGCTGGCTCGGCCCATGCGCCTTTTTTATTTTATATTTTATCCTGCAGTAGTTCTTTTAAATGGCACTGCCAACCGAATAGTAAAGATGGTTGGTCTCCAGCCAGCCGGCGAAGGCGAGCTAATCCATAGTGAAGAAGAACTGCGGATGTTAATCTCAGAAAGCTATCATGGCGGAGAAATAAACCAGAATGAACAGGAATTGCTGCAGAATGTTTTTCGTTTTGAGGATCGGATAGCTGAAGAAATCATGGTTCCCCGTACAGAAGTAGTTTGGCTGGACAGCCGAAAAAGCCTGGAGATTAATCTTAAAATAGTTCGAAAAACAGGTCATACCCGTTTTCCGCTTTGTGATGGCAGCCCTGACCGGATAACTGGACTAATTAATATTAAAGATCTGTTAAGTCTGGATGAAGACATCAAAGAAATTGCAGATATAAAGAGGGATATGCTTTTTATTCCAGAAACAATGCCTCTTGGAGAACTGCTGCACACATTTCAAAATAACCACCAGCATATGGCAGTGGTTCTTGACGAATATGGCGGAACGGCAGGCATTGTAACTATGGAAAATGTACTGGAAGAACTGGTTGGTGAGATTCAGGATGAATTCGATAATGAAGAACCAGAAATAATATCTGGAGAAGATGGCAGCCTTTTGGTCAGCGGAGGTATGTTTATTGATCATGCAGTTGAAAAATTCAAGCTTAATATTGACGAAGAAGATGAACAATATAATACCCTGGCAGGTTATTTGCTGGGTAAAATAGGCAAGCGCCCCCGTGAAGGAGACGCCATTATTCAGGAAAACTTAAAGCTGGAAGTGGTAAAAATGAAAGGAATGCGCATTGAACAAATAAAATTATCCCAGATAAAATAGGGTGGGTCCTATCTTCTTCTTTCTGGCCACGTCAGAGCAAAAAAGAGAAACCAAGAATATGAGTTTTACTGGTACGGTCTGATGAATACCATAGCCCGAGTTACAGGAGTTTAATGCAATAATGAATGTATTATGAGCATAACAACTGTTACGAGAAGAACGTCCCGGTGTAACAACCATCAGCGGCGGGATTTAAGCTCGGTAAAAACATCAGCTATATCTATACCCTGATTTACCAATAAAACCAAAAGATGATATATTAAATCGGATGCTTCGTAGATTACTTCACCTTTTTCTCCATTTTTAGCGGCTATTATTACCTCAGCATTTTCCTCTCCCACTTTTTTCAATATTTTATCCAGACCTTGATTAAAGAGATAAGTGGTATAGGAGCCTTCCGGCTTCTTTTTCTGGCGGTCAATTATAACATCATAAAGTTCATACAATATGCCTGAACCTACCCGGCCGGCAGCATAAACCTTGCCGGGGTCCAAATGCGCTGCTTCTATTTCGGTATCATCTATATTACGGTAAAAGCACGAATTATGCCCGGTATGACAGGCAACTCCGGTCTGCTCCACCATTATCAGCAAGGTGTCTTCATCACAGTCATAGCGTATTTCCTTGACGGTTTGAATATGCCCGGAGTCTTCGCCTTTCATCCACAAGCGCTGGCGGCGGCGGGAATAGAACCAGGTCTTCCCGCTGGCTATGGTTTTATTTAAAGATTCTTCATTCATATACGCCAGCATCAAGACTTGCCCGCTGGCATAATCCTGAATAATAGCCGGGATCAGACCCTTTTCGTCAAATCTAATGTTATCAATCATAATCTAACTGCAACTCCTTTGTCTGCCATATATTTTTTTGCTTCCTGTACCGTATATTCACGATAATGAAAAATGGAAGCACACAATACTGCATCCGCCTTACCTTCATTAACTGCTTCATAAAGGTGTTCAAGGTTGCCGGCTCCTCCCGAGGCTATTACCGGAATACCTGATTGTTCACTGACGGCCGCAGTCAGTTTCAGGTCATAACCATCTTTGGTACCATCCTTGTCCATGCTGGTGAGCAATATCTCTCCCGCTCCCAGGCTCTCTACCTTTTTCGCCCATTCCACAACATCAATGCCCGTAGGAACCCGGCCCCCATCAATATATACTTCCCATGAATCCGCGTTCTTGCGCCGGGCATCAATGGCTACCACGATACACTGGCTGCCGAATCTTAAGGCACCCTCTTTGACTATGCCAGGGTCCCGTATGGCCGCGGAATTAATCGATACTTTATCTGCGCCCGCATTGAGTATATTGCGAATATCATCGACAGTTCTTATACCCCCTCCCACGGCAAAAGGAATAAAAACTTCCCTGGCAGTTTGGCGTACTACTTCAATCATGGTACGGCGTTCTTCGTAAGAAGCGCTTATATCCAGAAAAACCAGCTCATCAGCTCCTTCCCGATCATAGAACGCCGCCAACTCCACCGGGTCTCCGGCATCGCGCAGATTAACAAAATTAGTTCCTTTCACTACCCTGCCGCCATGTACATCAAGACAGGGAATTACCCTCTTGGCGAGCATAAAATCAACTCCACTCCGTCTTTTAGATTTTGAATTTTAATTTTGCTTGTACCCGTTAGGGTGAATTCTTGATTTTGATTCCCCTGCAAAAAGTAATATTCATGCATTGCGAGCGATAGCATAATGTCATTGCTATGAAACTAGCGTACCTGTCATTGCTATGAAATCCATGGTAAATTATGAATCAGAACCGCAAAAAGTATTCATTTATTGTGGTGCGCCCAGCGCGTGAGAATTACGAGGAGCGCAGCGACGCGGCAATCTTTATGTCATTGCTATGAAATAGCGTACTTGTCATTGCTATGAAATAGCGTACTTGTCATTGCGAGCGCAGCGCGGCAATCTTCCCCGGTAATTGATTATGTAAATGAACAACGGTCTGACGCTTTTCGTTTATCGCGGCGGGTTATTACCCGTGATAATTGCTATGAAACTAGTGTGCTTGTTGTTGCGAGCGCAGCGCCATCCTGTCATTGTTATGAAACTAGTGCGCTTGTCATTGCTATGAAACAACGGTCTGACGCTTTTCATTTATACGGCAATGACCGGGGAAGATTGCCGCGCTGCGCTCGCAATGACAGGAAGGCGCTGCGCTCGCAATGACAGGAAGGCGCTGCGCTTGCAATGACAGGAAGGCGCTGCGCTTGCAATGACAAGTACACTAGTTTCATAGCAATGACAGGTACTCTAGTTTCATAGCAATTACAGAATTGCAAAGCAATCGTTCCTATTCAATGCTATTCAGGGACACCCTGGGTTTTTGCATTGCAATCAATTTTTAATTATGAATTAATGTTGGAAACTGCCGCTTTCCATTTTATAAATAATTTCATCGTTTTAAACTAGAATATAAATCGCTATCATTGCTAAAGGCTAGCCTTTGGCTATCTTAATCTAAATTCAATATTTAAAAACTCATAATTATTAGTGGGCTTCGGCCAACGCATCGCTGAGGTTTAGCATCCCATCGTATAGGGCTTTGCCGATTATAGCGCCGCTTACGCCTGTGTCTTCCATTGCCTTGAGTGCTTTGATGTTTTCCAGGCTGGAAACTCCACCGGAAGCAATTATCTCCAGTCCGGTCTTACGAGCCATTTCTTCAATAGAAGCAAGGTTGGGTCCCTTCAAGACCCCATCTCGTGATATATCAGTAAAAACTACGCGTTTTATACCCAGCGACTTCATCTGTAAACCTAATTCTACTGCTTTAAAATTTGATGTAGATACCCAGCCGTCAACCGCCACCATTCCGTCTTTGGCATCCAGTCCCAGTACAATCTTCTCCGCTCCGAACTTATCCAGAAGCATTTTTACGAAATCAGGGCTGGTAACAGCACGACTGCCGATTATTACCCGCTGGGCTCCCAGCCTCAACACCCTCTCTACATCCTCCAGACTGCGCAGCCCGCCGCCAACTTGAAATTTTAATGACACAGCTGCTGCTATGGATTCTATAGCCTGCAAATTGCCTGGTTTGCCGCTAAAAGCACCGTCCAGATCAACAATATGCAGCCAGGCAGCACCCAGCTCTTGAAAACAGCGGGCCATACTGGACGGGCTGTCCGAATAGACCGTCTTGTCACTGGCGCGTCCCTGTACCAGTCTTACACATTGCCCTTCCTTAAGATCAATGGCCGGATATATAATCATGCTTACATCGCTCCAAAATTATTTAATATTTTTAATCCCAGTTCGCTAGATTTCTCCGGGTGAAACTGAGTTGCATAAAGCCTGTTCTTTTCTATGGCACAAACGAAATCCTTGCCATAATCGCAAGTACCGGCAATATATGACTTATCTTCGGGCACTACATAATAGGAATGGACAAAATAAAAATGGCTGTTTTCCGGTATGCCGTGAAACAGATTACTCCCAGATGCAGTTTGCACCTGATTCCAGCCCATATGGGGAACCTTGTATTGATTCGGCAGGTCGAATTTTACCACGCGCCCCTTTATAATCCCCAGTCCCTGGTGTATCCCATTCTCTTCACTTTCACTGAAAAGCATCTGCAGCCCCAGGCAAATACCTAGTAATGGGGTACCTCGCACAACTAATTCCTCTATGGTTTTATCAAGCTCCAATTTCCGCAAATTAGCCATAGCATCTTCAAAAGCGCCCACTCCCGGCAATACTACCCGGTCAGCTCCCATAATTTCTTCTGCTTTGCTGGTTATTATAGCCTCAAAGCCTATTTTGCTAAAGGCATTTTTTACACTGGCCAGGTTGCCCATACCATAATCAATAATCGCTATCATAATGTTTACCTCCCGGTCGAAAGCGTTTAAAACTTTTAAATAGATCGGGACTGTTTTATAATCATACCTCACCATTCCCTGGAAAGTCCCTATCCACCGGAGACATGAGAGCTGGTAGTATCAGCTATGAATAAATGACTTAGCAGCACTCAGGTGCAAGGTTATTATTGAAGAAGCATTCCCCTTACACTTAATGCCACACTTCTTACCTTTAGAGCACCTTTTTAGAGGACCATATCCCTTCCATGCGCGGTTCATAGGCAATAGCCATTTTCAGAGACCGGGCAAAGGCTTTAAACATAGCTTCCACTATATGATGAGCATTGCTGCCCCGGATTAAGTCAATGTGTATATTCATGCCTGCAGAATTAGCAACTGCCTGGAAGAATTCCCGTACATTTTCACTAGACAGATTTCCTATCTTCTCTTGCTTTATTTCAGCATTATAAGCAAGATAGGGGCGTCCTGAGAGGTCAAGCACAACCCTTACCAGGGTTTCGTCCATAGGTATGGTGGCTTCCCCATACCGGTTGATACCTTTTTTATCGCCTAAAGCATCTTTCAATGCCTGTCCCAGACATATTCCGATATCTTCGACCGAATGATGATCATCAACTTCTATATCTCCCCGGGCCGCTATTTTTAAATTGCACAGGCTATGTACCGAAAAAAGGGTAAGCATATGGCTTAGAAAAGGAATCTCGGTGTCAATCTGATGGTTTCCAGTTCCATCCAGTTCCAGCTGCAAAAGCACCTCGGTTTCCCCGGTTTTTCTCTGCACTTCGCATTTTCTGTTTTTTTCCATCCACTCTTTCCGCCCTTCTATTTATTCATCCTAAGTCTCACTGAATTAGCATGTGCACTCAAACCCTCTACGGTAGCCAGTTTAATAATATTTTTGCCGTCTTCTTTGATTCCCTGGGCCGAATAATAAATTATGCTCGATGCCTTCATAAAGGTATCTACACAAACCGGGGAATAGAAGCGTGCCGTTCCTCCCGTGGGCAAAATATGATTGGGTCCTGCATAATAATCACCGACTGGCTCTGGTGTATTCTGTCCCATAAATATGGCTCCCGCATTGTGAATTTTACTTAGAAAGTCAAAAGGATGTTCCACCATCAATTCCAAATGCTCGGGTTCCACCTGATTTGCTACCTCGCAGGCTTCATCCATATCAGCGGCCAGGATAAATGCTCCATGGCTTTCCAAAGCTTTTTTTATTATGTCTTGGCGGGAAAGTTCCTTTATTT
>JAQUBU010000284.1 GCA_028686565.1 Syntrophomonadaceae bacterium | reverse complement strand
ATACGTTTGCTGGCAGCTTTACGTATATAAGGAGTAACATGTTCCTGTTCGCTTATTTCCAGCGCATTGATATGAGCCTCTTCAAGCATGGAGAAGGTAAAGACCTCGGTATCCATCCCTCTAGGATATGTTCGCTGGGATACATTGGACACATAATCGCAACTATCCATATGGCGTAAATAATAAGCTATAACCCGGTCAACAACTTGCGGATCAATCAAGGGACAATCCGCTGTAATTCGCACTAACGCCTCCGCATTATATTCTCGGGCCGCATAATAGTAACGGGATAGTACGTCTTCCTCTGAACCTCGATAATAGCTTACACCCAGCTGCTTACACAATTCAACAACAGGGTCATCACTATTGTTAACCGTCGTAGCCACGACCAAATTATCAGCCGATTTTACTCGTTGCAGACGTTCCAGTTGATATTCCAAAAGAGTTTTATCTAAAACTCTTTTCAGAATTTTGCCTGGCAGACGTGAAGAGTTCATTCTGGCTTGTACAATTATTACAGTTTGCATATTTTCCTCACATGTGAGCCACAGTTTTATTAATCATTATGGCTGCATTCTAATCAAAACTATTATCTTCCATTGATATTTGAGTCAGATTCTCCCTGGCTTTAACAAGAGAACTCAAACATATATTAGCTAAATCTCCAATTACTGCATACGATTCAGCCTGTCTTAAAAGTATTTCCACCCGGGCTAGATTAATATCATCATACTTTTCAGGCACGGCAATATTGTCTATCTCATGATTTATTAGATAGGATTGATAGACATGAGCAAAGAAAAGTTGAAATGTATTATGCATCTTCTGGCAATTTATTCTTGGAGTCATAATTTCGGTTTCGATATTTTTCAAGACCCCATTTTTTAATTTTTTTATATTTTCCGGGTTTCGAAGAATATCCACCCACTTCTGCTGGTATCGATTACATAATTCCAGGCCTTTCTTACAATTCAGCAATATATCCTGCATATCTTGAACAGTACTATCGATCAACTCTATTGTTTTCATTACATCGCTTTTTGCTTCTTCAGTCGAAAAGGAACTCAAGTATTTCTTCAGTATTTCCAGAGGATTAAATCTTTCTTTCATATATTTATCAATTGATTGCTGGAATGGCATGACCTCTGCCCCTTGTATAAAGGCTCCTCCCTCGGTACTGTTAATGCATCTTCCATTGTATCCAGCTATATCTATTTCATAGCCTTTTAAAAAACTGTACCAGGTTGGGGTGGTTAGAATTAGCTGCCCATCGTTACCCATAACAGTTACTTTATCTTCATTAATACTAATCTGATCAGTTTCCCCAAAAATCATTCCTTCTGCGTGGGTACGCCCATCCCGGCTGAAGGCTAAATCCTGGCCGATAAGAATAATCGGGTTACAGCCCAATGCTGCTGCTATCTTAAACGCCATATTACCTGATGAAAGTTGTATATCCAGTATTCCTTTATCTATCCCCAGCCATTTAAAATGATCAAAATTTCGGTAAACTATAACGCGAGGACCAGGATAGACTTGATAGACTTCATTTAAAACAACCGGGCAAGCTGCAATATACACATCCTGTACCTCCGCAGCAGAAAAACCATTAAATAGATCCACTACCTCTGAAGTACGCTCCAGCGATGTAACCAGGTGCGGCTTGAAATTCATATCCATTAATACCTTTAACGAAGCATCCGCTGCTATAATCAAGGCTTTATCTTCAAGCCCCCTTAATAAATGCTTATTCTTGTTCAGCGAGGGGCCAGTTGAAACCACTACCGCAGGCTTGCTCTTAAATTTATTGAACAATAGATTTATTCCTGGATTTAAGGTAATTTCTTTAATATTAGCCAGCATATTTTCTATGCCAATTATGGAATCGTATGGATCATTGCCAAAAAACATTATCTGATGAGTAGCCGCCTCCCGTAATACTTTGATAACTTGAAGATAATAATCCTTGTTTAAGAGCAAAGATGAGGAATGGTATATCGGCTTCATCGCTTTCACAAACACATATCTGTTCTTTTCTGCAAAATAAACCCGTAGGCGGGCATAAATTTTGCTTACTTTTTCACCTACAATAAATCTTATTCCTGGATTGTTAATAACCGGTACAAGATTAACACTGTTTAGAGCCAACTTAAAAATTTCCATGTCTTTTTCAATTACCAAAATATGATTGGTATTTTGTATTGCCGCAAGACTTTGCATATAGTAAATCAATTCATAGCCTAATCCGATCCCCAGGAAAACTGCTAACCGTGTGTTTTTGAGATTAAGTGCCTTAATCTGGTCTGCTACATCTTCGTCTATATTATCATTGTAATAATAGAAATTGCCCTCCTTGCTATATAGATTCTGCTTGATTTGAGGGACTTTTTTACTTAACTCGAACTTATTGTTTAATGGGGTATCTCCAACTTGCCGGGCTAACTCAGGGTAATTCTTTTTCAGTGCCTTCATATTGGCACGGCATAAATCATTATCACTGCTGCTTTCGTTATTTACCACAATCCTTGGAGCCGTTTCTTTAAACGCTGGGGTTCTCGTTTTTCTTTCCTTTTTTCTCGCTTTTTTAGCCAATACAATACTCCTTTGCCAAGTAAATGTAATACTATCTGCAATTATAAAAAAAATAGCCGAAGAATGATCTTTTATATTTTATCGTTTAATTCCTTAAGATCTTGAGGTCAACAACTGCTTGAGATAAAAAAACCGGCCCTTTCTGAGGGCCGGTTTTTTTTAGTTTTACTATTAACCCAGTAATTGAAGCACACTCTGCGGTTTTGAATTGGCCTGGGCCAGCATGGCGGTACCAGCCTGCAGCATAATCTGGCTCTTGGTGAAAGACATCATTTCCTTCGCAAAGTCAAGATCGCGGATGCGGGACTCGGCTGCGGTCAGGTTCTCGGAAGCTACACCCAGATTGTTGATGGTGTGATCCAAACGGTTTTGGAGAGCACCCATCTTGGAACGCTCGCTCGATACTCTCTGAATAGCAGCATCAAGCTTGGAAATGGATTCGGCAGCATTGCTGCGATCCGTAACTAGAATATTGTTTACACCCAATGCTCTGGCTCTCATATCGCCTATAGCAGCACCTACATCCTGCAATGGGTTGGCTCCGATCTGGAAGACCATGGTATTGTCGGCTATATGAACATAAGTGGATTCCTTATTGGCAAAACCACCAGTAAGGTCAAAATTCTTGGTCGCAGTATCCCACTCCAATTTAATACCGGTCATATTATCGAATTCCACATCAACATTTTGGTGAACAGTCCCAACCAGCATATTGCCTTCAATATTAACATCTTTGGCAATATAATCACCGGTATGAGCATCGGTAACATTAACTGTAAATGTATTTTCCTTGGCATCCTTCAGGTTG
>JAQUBU010000283.1 GCA_028686565.1 Syntrophomonadaceae bacterium | reverse complement strand
CTTGCTCAAGCAGCGCCGTACCGACATCTATAATCTAAAATACAAAAAATCCAGTTTAGAATAAATATTAACCAAAAAACCGGCAGGTGTTAAATTGGGGAAGGGTTATATTCCAGATACTCTCACCCTTCACACCTTAACCCCCACCCAGAGAGGAGTATTACTGATGAAATTCCATACTGAATATCTGTGGTTTGATACTGAAAAACGCCGCGAATATATTCGCATAACCAGCCAGGTACGTGAAGCCTGCAAAAAAAGCGGAATAAAAGAAGGCATGATTCTGGTCAGTGCCATGCATATAACTGCTGGTATCTATGTCAACGACAATGAGAGCGGAATAATTAAGGATATAGACAAGCTGCTGGAATCCATCGCTCCGCTGGGACCAGATTACCTTCACCACCGTACAGGTGAAGACAATGGTGATGCCCATTTAAAAAGTCTTATAATGCACCACCAGGTAATCATACCAGTAACTAATGGAGATCTGGATCTGGGCCCCTGGCAGGAGATATTCTATGCCGAATTCGATGGTCAAAGAAGGAAAAGGGTAATTATCAAAGTAATGGGGGAATAGTCTTTTAGCATTTTAAATCCCGGCGCAATGATTTGGCTTCTTTTAAATAAACATGTTTTATTTCATTTTGTTCTTTTTCCGTATTTACATGTACCAGCACCCGAACACAAAGCGGCAGGGCATTGGGAACTTCTATCTCCTGAAAACATAACAAGGGGACTTGGTCCCAGCCAATTGTACGGGCAGCTGCCGCCGGGAAAACCGATTTGATATCGGAGGTCACTGTAAAAAGCACACTGGCTACTTCTTCAGTGCGAAAAGCGTTTTGGGCCTGGATTATCTCCAACAACTCACGAGTGGCCTGCATTATTTCTTCCGGCAAGTCCTCCTTGACGGTTGTAGCTCCTCTTATTCCTCTAACCTGCATATCCTACCGTCCTTCCCCAGAATATTTAAGAAACTGCCCGGTGTCCCAAGCCGATCGCAACTTCATCAAGATGTAACAAGCCAATCCCCATAAAGATCGCCACGCTAACATGGTCTTTATGGCGAGCTACCCCAATTTTTCCGCCCACATTCAGCCCAAGTGCCTTGGGCATTATCTGGGTTATAGCCTCTCGTGCTGCTCCGGCTACCGCACCTTCATCAGCATGAGCATCCTTGATGACTCCTTCGCGCTTGGCTGCCACCACCGCACGTTCTACAATCTTTCCCACTGAACTGATAAACTCTCCACCGTAATCAATTGCTACAGCTTTTACTGCCCAGCGTTCCAGAAGCTCTTTCTTCATTAGAACTTCCTCTTGCCGGCTGGCTGAAAGGGCCATTTTGATTGCCGCACTGGCAACAATTTTACTTCCAACTTCCATTATTATCACACCTTAAAATATATATCTGCATCTATTTTACTATTATTTTGCCAATCATTACTATGCTTTGATTGGCAGTATACAATCGGCCCTGTTTTGGAAATGCCATATTTTGCGAAACCTTGCTTATTTGATAATCAACCGGAAAATCATAAAAAGTGGAATCTATCTCCAAAACATCTCCGCCACTTAGCTGCAGTTTTATTTCTTTTTCTTTAAAATACCCTTTGGTTTTTCCATTAACTATAATACTGGCCTTCGGCAATGACGAAAACTCTTGCAGTGTGAGAGTTATCATGGCTTGAGGAGATTGAACACTAGCTTCTTCACGAGCCGATATTGGTTCGTCTTGCGCTGTGCTGGCAGGAAATTCGATATTCTGTCCTTCCATTCGCTCACCCCAGCTTAGATATATTCGCCACGGATCCTGGGTCATTAAGCCTTGTACCAAAACTAAAAGCACCAAGCTCAAAATAACCGATCGTATAAGCAGCCTTTCAACCTTTTCCATAAACCTGTGCACATGGATCATCTCCCTCGGGCATTCGTTTTTTCTATCTTATGCCCAAAAACAAAGATTATCCCTGAATCATTGCAAGTATTGAAAAAGCTAAAGCAGCAGCTCCGTATCCATTGTCAATATTAACTACGCCCACCCCGCTGGCACAGCTATTAAGCATAGCCAATAAGGCAGCCAGGCCATTAAAACTGGCCCCATAACCAATACTGGTAGGCACCGCTATTACCGGTCGGCGGGTAAGTCCTCCTACTACACTGGGCAAAGCTCCTTCCATTCCGGCCACAACTATTAAAACCTGGGCTTCATTAATAAGCACAACTTTATCTAGCAAGCGATGTAATCCCGATACACCCACATCAAATATTCTCTCGACTTCAGCACCCATGGTTTCCAGACACAATGCAGCTTCCTCTGCTATCGGCAAATCTGCGGTTCCGCCAGTAATCACAGCTGCTTTTCCTATTGGCTGCTTCCGGTTTGCCCTTTGCAGATAAAGCAAGCGGGCTTGCTCATGGTAAGATATGTCGGGGATTAACTCTTTGACCTTTAAATAAACTGATTTTTCAGCACGGGTAGCCAGTAAATTGGAATTATACTTAACAAGCTCCTGAATGATAAGGCAAATCTGTTCCACAGTCTTGCCCGGACAATATACAACCTCGGGAAAATCGCTGCGCAAAGTCCGGTGATGATCTATGCGGGCAAAACCCAGGTCTGCATATGGAAGCATTGCTAATTCATTATAGGCTTCTTCAGGTTGGATTTCTCCATTTTTAATACGATTAAGAATAGTCAATAGTATTTCCTTGTTCATTTTGCCTCTTCCCCTTAGCCCTGTTTTTAAGATAGTAAACTAACAAATAGAAAAAAACAAACCTTTCCACTGGACTTGATATCCGAAGAAAAGGTTCTGTAAAAAATAACTCAACTTTCGCATTTGACATTGAAAGCTATGAATTTCTTTCAAGTACAAAACTTGTGTAAATAATAATTATTTATTTGGCTTTAATGCAGCTACCAATTTTCCCGGGCATATTCAATACCAGCCATAAAGGCTTCCCGATTCTTGTTGATTACCGATTCCTTCTTGCCCTTGAATATTTTCTCAAAATGTTTTAGAGCATCCTCAACCTTCACAACCCCGGTTTTCTCTAAATAGGCACCGAGCATTATCATATTTCCGCCGCGGGAATTATTTAACTCTTCGGCTACCTGAGTAACCGGTAAAACCAAAACTTTCAAATCATCACGAACAGGCGCCCGGTCTACCAGTGAAGAATTTAATACCAGTGTACCGTTGGGTTTGATTTTACTCTCAAATTTATCCAGAGAAGGTTTGTTCATAATTACCGCCATCACTGGATTTTCTGTCAACGGCGAACTAATTTCTTCATCAGCGATAGTAACCAGACAATTAGCAGTCCCTCCGCGCATTTCAGCCCCGTAGGAGGGGACCCAGGAAACATTTTTTCCTGCTTCCATAGCGGCATAAGCCAAAAATTGGC
>JAQUBU010000282.1 GCA_028686565.1 Syntrophomonadaceae bacterium | reverse complement strand
CTGATTTATTTTTGGACAATAAAGAAATTCGTCAGCTAATACTTAATCTGGTCAATAATGGACTGGAAGCTATGTCTTCGCATGGAGAAGTTACTATAAAGACGTTTTGGGAAGAGGAAAAAGTAGTACTGGCGGTTCAAGATCAAGGTCAAGGAGTAGACCATTCCTTGCTGGATAAGATTGGCACTCCTTTTTTAACCACCAAAGAACAAGGAACCGGCTTAGGGCTGGCAGTTTGCTACCGGATAGCAGAGCAGCATAATGCCAAAATCGATCTTGAGACCAGTTCGAACGGTACCACTTTTTTTGTTAAGTTTTCTTCACAGACTGAGGAATTGAATCGATTAACATAAGCCAATCCTGGTACTTTTGCGTCTATATTCTTAAAAACTGGGAACGGCCGCTTTCCAGGGTGCGGAAAAATACTTCTTTACCCTGTTCATTAGCCACCACCAGGGACCGAATAGAGAAAGAACGCAAGGCATCAGTTACGGAAAGAGTTCCCTCAGCTGAGTTTTTGCGTCCGGTGAAAGGGAGTTCATCCGGACTGCGGCGGCACTGGGCATTCAAATTAATGCGTGATACATGATTTGCCAGGATATCAATCAAAGGAGCCGCATATTGGGGAGAGGAGGTAAATATACTTGCCTGCTGCCCATAATCGCTATCTACCAGATAGGCTATCAGTTCATTTGAATCTGAAAAGGAGCTTACAGGTATCAAGGGGCCGAATTGCTCAACCTGGGATATTTTCATCTCTTTGCTTACTGGATATAGAACTGCCGGGTGAAATAATTTATTCTCCACCAAACCACCGCCGGAATTTATAACCCGGGCACCCTTATGCTCTGCATCCTCTATTAGCTCTGACAACCATTCACACTTGTTATCCTCGCACAGCGGAGTAATTCTTACCCCTTCCTCCCAGGGCATTCCGCATTTAAGCCGGGCAATTTCGCTGCTTAAAAGATCGAGGAATCGATCCGCAACATTTTCATGCACCCAGATGTGTTTTAGTGAGGTACAACGCTGGCCGTTAAACTCCAAAGCCCCGTCAACACATTCGCGGGCAGCCAGTTCAAGGTCTGCATCGGGAAAGATAAAGGCGGGATTTTTTGCTTCCAGGCCCAAAATCGTACGCAGACGATGGTTCCCTTCATAGTTATCGGTAAGCAGTCTGGCAACCCGGCTGCTGCCTGTAAATCCTAGTATGGAAACTTTGCCGCTTTCCATAATCGGGCTGATAATAGCAGCTCCATCACCATTAATGACATTTACAACACCCCTTGGGAAAGACCGAGAAAAGGCCTCAAAAAAGGGAACCAGACAAAGGGCTCCATAGCGGGGTGGTTTGACAATAATGGTATTACCCATTAATAAGGCCGGAATCAACATGGCAAAGGTCTCGTTAAGGGGATAGTTGAAGGGCCCCATGCATAGGCAAATACCCAGGGGGCAGCGTCTTACCTGATAGATGAAGTTTTCCGCCCGGGAAATGGTGCTGCTTTCCTGGTCCAGCTCACGTAAGCGTTCAACACTGTCCTGAATATATTTGAGAGTGCGCTTGAATTCGTCTAAGCAGGAGTTGAAAGGTTTGGCTATTTCCCACATTTCCAACAAGGCATATTTTCTTTCCATGCTGCGCATGAACCAGACAAACTTCTCAAGTGCTTCTATACGTTGATCAATAGACATCTGCGGCCACTCGCCCATACCACTGCCATAGGCTTGCTCTGCCGCTGCCAGTGCTGCTAAGGCTTCATCTTGTCCCAGGTCAGGATATTTTCCCACCATAAACCCAGTCTTTTTACCGCTTTCATTAACTATCAGAGGTGATATAACTTCTATACCTTTACCAGGATAAGACCGAATTTCCCCGTTAATCAGATAATTCATACCTTCCGGATATTCTTTGATGCGGTAATCTGCAGGTACTAAATTATTAGCTGTTAACAAACTCTGCCTAATGGCCATTTCAAAACCCCTTTCAGGCTATTTTGAATCTATTATGTGTATAACAAGGCGAAAAGATGTCCCACACTTCTTAAAACGGTCGGAAACCTATTAACAAAACAGGCGGCGGGTTTTCCAATGCTTAAAATCTTGTGGTTTAAGTGTGATGAACTTGGCGTGGATAAAGGAGACTTAAGAATACGAATTTGAAAATGTCAGTATTGGAAAGCTTTAAATAGGTTTTCCCATTAGGGCGCAATATATTCCAGGCAAAACATAGGAAATCATAGGCTCGTCTTTGAGCAAAATTTAGCTTCAGGATAAAATATAGTGTTTAGTTATCCTGACATAGAAATTACCAAAAGGTTTATGCTATACTAACGATTACTTGTTTTTTAGAAAGGACAGAATAAATCGTGGCAACAATATATCAAGAAATTCAATCACAGGTTGAAAAGCGACGAACTTTTGCAATTATTTCTCATCCTGATGCAGGTAAGACCACCTTAACTGAAAAGCTGCTTCTTTTTGGCGGCGCCATTCGTATGGCTGGTGAAGTGAGAGGGCGTAAAGCCCAAAAATTCGCCACATCTGACTGGATGCAGATCGAAAAAGAACGCGGAATATCCGTTACCTCCAGTGCCATGCAGTTCAAATACCAGGGGCAGCACATAAACATCCTTGATACACCCGGACATCAGGACTTCAGTGAAGACACCTATAGAACTTTAACTGCAGCTGATAGTGCTGTTATGTTGATTGATATAGCTAAAGGGGTAGAGGCCCAGACCATCAAGTTATTTAAGGTTTGCAGCCAAAGAGGCATTCCTATTTTCACATTTATCAATAAGATGGACCGTTACGGCAAAGACCCCCTGGATTTATTGGATGAGTTGGAAAGGGTTCTTGGGATTCGTTCCTGCCCAATGAATTGGCCGATTGGTATGGGTGATGAATTCTGCGGCATTTACGATCGCCAAAAAAATCGGATTGAATTATATCGGCAGGATGAACAAAGGGATTTTATATATCCAGATCAACGTGGAATAGAAGACTCTTCCATTCGAGATATCATGAGTGAATCTCTCTACAATAAGCTTTGCGAAGATATAGCTCTATTGGATATTGCCGGCGACCCATTTGACGAAGAAAAAATCAGTCAGGGAAAACTTACCCCGATATTTTTTGGCAGTGCTATCAGCAAATTTGGAGTACAGACCTTTCTGGATGATTTCTTGCAACTAGCTCCTGCGCCCCATGCTCACATGAGCAGCATCGGGCCTGTTGATACTGTTAATTCAGCCTTTTCCGGATTCATATTCAAGATCCAGGCTAACATGAATCCGGCACACCGCGACCGGATTGCATTTTTAAGGGTATGCTCAGGTAAATTTGAAAGAGGTATGGCAGTCAACCATGTCAGAAGCGGAAAAAAGATTAAATTAGCACAACCCCAACAGTTCCTGGCTCAGGAC
>JAQUBU010000281.1 GCA_028686565.1 Syntrophomonadaceae bacterium | reverse complement strand
GCAGCTATAAGAAACTCGGGTCGGTTTTCCATCAATAAGGCTACAACATCTCCCTTTTTAAATCCTTGTTCCAGGAAATAATGAGCATATCTATTGCTTAATTTGTTGAGCATATCATAACTAATAGTATGATCCTGAAAAATAATGGCAGTCTTGTCAGCAATCTGCCGTGCCCGTTCTTCTAATTCAGACCCTACGGACATTACTTGTTCCTGCTTTAGACTCAGAATTTTATCCATGTAATCGAGACTATCAGGGTTTGTCAGCATAAAATAACTCTACCTCCCTATTCCTGCGCTTCTTTATCTTTGATAATTTCTTGTTCAATAGTATGGTAATAGTAAGCGAAATTATCTTCATTCTTCCAATAGTTCTTCATTAAGTAATAAGTAAAAAGAGCAATATTATGGGAAGAAGTTATTTCTATTTCATTTTGCAAATTAATATATGATGCCAGATAATCATCCAGAATTTCAGATTGATCAAAATGTTGGCTGTAAAGCTGTGTAAAATTGGCAGAATATCCTTCAAATGCGATATGCTTTAGTACTTTCCAGACTGTGAATATTGCAACATCAGGATTTTCAAAATTATATTTTTCCGAGATATCTTTAACAAAGTTTATGAATTCATTTTTAAAAAGAGCTGACAAATCCGAAGATATTTCGAATTCAGTACTGGGCAATAAACCAATCTGACTTTGGTAGCATATAGTTTTCAAAAAATGTTCAAATTGAAAATAAGAGTCAGCATTTATAAGAATCTGCTTGTTTTTTTCAGCAAAATCAGAAGACATACTGAGCATTTCCGGATCACCAGACAGCAAAGAGTAATATCCTTCCACTTTCTTGTTGAAGACTAGCCATTGATCCTGGATTTTGCTCAACTTTTGAGTGAAGAACTTTTCATAATGTTTGCTCAATAGCTGCTCAATGTATTGGGCTTCAATATCATCAGTTAAAAAAGTTACAATTTCGCTGGACCCGTTTTCACGCTCACTAACTTTGTGAATGGAAACCCAACGGGAATAACCTAGAATGTCATTGGTGAGAACAACTGCCTGGTAGTAGAAGGAATCATCTAATTGGTCCAAGTGCAGAATAAAATTCTTACCATTATATGATAAAAAATTTATCTCTCTAGTAGAAAGCAACAGGGTTCCATAATTATAATTTTTAACATCATGTTCTTTATTAAATTCAACTAGAGCAACTGTTTTTGTTTCTTTAACTTGTTCAAAATCGGTGCGCTGAGGTTTCCCTACTTTTTCTTTATATAACCTGTACCTGTTAAGTATTTGCTCTATATCTTCGCGCTGAATAATAATTGATTCAAATTCACTATGTTTACCGGGATAGTTAATTTTAATATCCAGGATATCTTCCTGTTTTGCAGCCTGCCGATGTTCTATGCTTATTTGGGAAAAGGAATCGAACTTATAACTAATGCCGGAACTATGATCTGGTGCTTTTATCAATAGTTCATCAGTGAACAAGTCTATTTGGATTCTGTAACCCTTATAACTACTGGTGGATATACCGCTAAAATGGGCTACAATCTCTCTCTTTATTGGTGAATTCATTCATAACGCCTCCATCAATGTTACAAAATCACCCATCGACAATCTTTTATTATTCTATCATAGTTGTCAAAAATCTCACATTTTTCATAATTTTAATCTACTTACCTATGATTTTTGATATTACTTCATCATCTGAAAGTTGTCTCAAGGTGCGATATTCATTATTCGGTAGCTTTCTATCAAATTGGCATACCGATGGATATGGACAGTAAGCACAGGCTTTTTGCCGCTGGCTGTTAACTGGCTCGATTTTTATTACGCCTTGCAGCATTTCGCCCGCTATTTGTTGCAAAAGAGTATTAACATGTTTGATTAAAGCCAGGAATTTCTCTTCTTCAAGAACGGAAGAATTTTTATAAAATACCTCCTCCTGGTTGAGTGCTACCGGAATAATATCAGAATATCCGTTTATATTCCGGTCAATTTGTCTGACAATCTTTACATCCTGAAGAACCACTCCCTTCATTTTTAACTTTTTGGCTATCTCTCTTTCAATTAGCTCCACAACTTTTTTGTCAGTTGTCACCATTGGATCATCAATTCTAAAATAAAATATCCCAGCTGGCTTTATTTCTTTCTGTTTCTTGTTCTCCATTGCTGCCTGAAGGTATACAATCAATTGTAATGCCAAACCATAGTAAACATCAGATAATATAAATTCCATATTTCCAGATTTATAATCGATGATTTTGATGTAGCTGGCATCATCAGTATCAAGAATATCAATTCGGTCTATCCTGCCTTCCAGATAGACCTTTTCCCCATTTTCAAGGTCAATTTCAATAGCTGGCAAAATTCCATCCAAACCAAAACTTACTTCATGACCAGCTGTCTGAAAATTCCCCTGCTGGAAGTGTTCCGTCAAAACCCACATAGCCCGGCAGCCAATTCTCTTTAATCGCTTAACCAGATATTTATAACGATGTGTGCTGTAAAATACCCCATTATCATAGTCAGGGAGCAAGTTATCCATTACCCGGTTCATAATAGTATCACATTGATCACGGCTTATATTATGCCAGTCAATTTTTTCTTCCTGCAACTCCCCCGCAAATGAATAAAGGCTGTTATGCAGAAGTTCTCCCAGATCCGGAGCTGCAATAGCAAACGTTTTTCTTGCCCCGGGTTTCAAACCGTATTGAACAAAATGCGCAAAAGGACATCTTACATACATCTCCATCCTTGACACGCTTGACTTAAAAGGAACTTTAAAAAGCCTTTGGGCTAATTCTTGGCCCATGCCAGCCACCTGATTATCATGAAATAAGCCCGCAATGCTTGTCTCCCTTAAAGACTGCCAGTTTTGATTATGATAATACCAACTGTAAACATCCCACCAGAAGTCTTCTACTTGTTTTCCATCCAGAGCTTGACGAAGATTTCCCACTAGATACTTGAAAGTTCCTGCCGGTGTGGAAACCATTTGTAATTGCTGAAAACGATCATTGATCAAATTAGTCTTTATTTTTACATTTTTGAATATTTTAAGGCAGCGGTCAATTAGAAGAGATGGTCTTAACCCCTTGCCCTCAGAATCAGCCAGGGCATAACTAAGCCAAATGTAATCTTTGGGTTTGGCCAATGCTGTATATATTAGGAATTTTTCTTCCTCATATTTCATTTCCCGGTAAAAATAAAGATCCAGACCTTTATTTTTTAAAAGTTCCTTCTCCTCAGCAGACAACATACCTTCATCAATATTGCTCGAAGGAATAACTCCATCATTAACCCCAACTACAAACAGTCCGCGAATATCATGGCTTTTAGAGCGCTTAATATCTCCAATCAAAACCTCATCTATACCCGGAGGAATGATGGCTGCTTCAAATGATAAAAATCCTGCTTCCA
>JAQUBU010000033.1 GCA_028686565.1 Syntrophomonadaceae bacterium | reverse complement strand
TAATCTCATTACCAATGGAGGAATTAATAAACAATCTGTCGAAGGATACTAAAAAAACTTTGCTGTTATTTTGGTTATATTTGGAAGGGAGATCAATAATTGGAAACCGCAGCGGAAGGAATATTGCCATAAGGAAGTGTTCATTATTGGCAAAAGATTGGAGGGGTTGATTTGAAGTTTACACAGAGTATAAGGTTTCAACTGCTTGTTTGGGTATTAGTTGCGTGTTTTTTAGCATCAATAGGCCAGAGTACAGTTTCCTATCTCAGCAGTAAAGGAATTGTCACATCCCAAATTCAGGGGGAATGCCAGGCATTAGCTCAATCCACTTCCAGCGAAATTGCCACATGGCTTGAAGGAAGAACGAAAGAGCTTGGAACTTTAGCTAAACTAAGTGCCATTAAGGAAATGAAACAGGAAGGTATGGCCGAGCTGTTAACTCAGCTCAAATCAGATGAACAGGACAACCTTTATGTAGTTTGGCCTGATGGTACAACGGTTACCAATACAGGATTGGCAAGCTTCAATTTATTTGACCGGGAATACTTCCAAACAGCAATGGCAGGCAATGTAAATATCGGTTCACCGGTTATTTCCAAAGAAACCGGCAACATGACTGCTCCATGTGCAGTTCCCGTTCTGGTAGATAACAAAGTCGTAGGAGTACTGGCAACAACTATTAAAACCGAAAAAATTATGGAAATTATTAACCAGGTTAAGACAGGGCAGACAGGATATGCCTTCTTAATTGATAAGACCGGAGTATTTGTATCCCACCCTGACAAAACTTATATTATCAATAAAAAGATTAGCGATTTGGGTACACAATTTGATTCTATTGCTGCTCAAATGATAGCCCAGGAAAGTGCTATAGTCGAATACCAACTAGACGGTATGGAAAAATATATGGCTTTTGCACCGGTTAAGTCAGCGGGCTGGTCGGTAGGGGTTACTGTGCCGGTCAAAGAAGTAACCATGCCCTTAAGCGATATGCTGCAAAAGATTATTATAGTAACCGTATTAACCCTTCTTTTATTAAGCGTACTGATTTGGTTCATAAGCGGCAAGTTCAGCCGGCCGATTATGGAAATGACCGGAATTACCACAAGGCTTTCACAACGGGATCTGACCCAGAATATAAATAGCAATCAAAGTTCGGAAATTGGAGTTTTAATGAATTCTCTTGCGGAGATGAATAAGAGCCTGAGAAATGATTTTTCACAAATAGCTGAAAATTCAAATAAACTGATTAATGTTTCCCAGGAACTTTTAATTACCGCTGAACAGACCGGGAGAGCTTCGGAGCAGGTAAGTGCGAGTGCTGAAGAGGTAGCCCGGGCCGCTGCTTCCCAGGCCGAAGATGCGCAGAAGACGAGCAGCATGGCACAGCAGGTGGGAGTGGCTATTCAGAATATAGGAGAAAGTACAGAGAGCATATCACGACAATCTTTCAATTTTAAAGGCATAGTGAATAAAGTAACCCAGCTTATGCTGCAGCAGAAGGATAAGATGAAACATACAGTCGATAGTACCGGCAACGTATCAGTCGTAATTAAAGGCTTGAGCAACAAGACCCAGGAAATCGGAGAAATAATAACGGTTATTACCAATATTGCCGGGCAGACTAATTTATTGGCACTGAATGCAGCTATCGAGGCAGCCCGGGCTGGTGAAGCGGGACGCGGATTTGCCGTGGTGGCTGAGGAAGTTAGGAAACTGGCTGAAGAGACTGGTGCTGCAACCTTAAGTATAGGTTCTATAATTACCGAAGTTCAATCTCAGGTAGAGCGCGCGGTCGGAGAAGTAAATGATGTAGAAAAACTGGTGAAAGAACAGGGTGAGTCCCTGGGACAAAGCGTTAATGCTTTTAAAGAAATAGAGAATGGTGCTTCAGAAATAGACAATTCTATCCAGGATATTTCAGCAACTTTCGAAGAACTGATGGCCTCAGCTGATGAAATTATTAAAGCGATCGAAAACATTTCAGCTGTAACCGAGGAATCGGCAGCTTCTGCGCAGGAAGTAACTGCCATCAGTCAAAATCAGCTTATGGCGGTTAATAATATGGGTACAATAAGTAAAAACCTGGAGGAATTAGCCAAGCAATTAAACAGTATTACTGATACCTTCAAATTGCAATAATTTGTTTGAGCATATAATATAGTAATATTTTATAAGACAAATAGCTGGAACTGAACATGCAAAAATAACAATAGTTAAACAAGATCCCCCCATGGTAGGAAGAGTTCAAAGACTACCATAGGGGGATTATTTTGTATAACAGATTTTAGTATCCGTGAAAATGCGGAACGGATAAATAAGGTTAAAATTATGATGTAATTTCGTATTCAAGGTAGTTGGCAGATGAATTTTTATATAATAAATTGAAACTTCAATAATGTATGGCTGGGAATGGAGGAATTTATAAACATCCTGTCGAAAATACAGTAAAAAAATTTGTGCGAAATGGGACAAATATAAAAATTGCTTGAAGGGAGTTGTGGCAATCATCGGCAATATTAAAAAAAGCATATTGCCAGGAGAATGGTGAGCTATTGTTAACAAAGGGGGGATTGATATGAATTTAACAAAAACTATTCGTTTCCAGCTTGTAGCCTGGGTATTGTTTGCGTGTTTTTTAGCATCAATAGGACAAAGTACGGTTTCTTACATAAGCAGCAAAGACATTCTTAGTAATGAGATTCAAGCCCAATGTAAATCTCTGGCAGTTTCTGCCGGAAGTGAAATAGATACTTGGATCAAGGGTAATTTTAAGGAACTCACAACCATCTCCAATATGACCACTGTTAATAATCTTGATATTGCCGGTATTCCCGGGGCCTTAATTCCGCTTATGACGGCTGAAAAAGATAATCTGTATGTAATATGGCCGGATGGTTCATGTGTAGGAGATACAGGAGTGATGGACTTTAATTTGGGTGACCGCGAGTATTTTAAAATTGCTATGAACGGGAAAGCAAATGTATCTTCGCCGGTTTTATCAAAAGCCAGCGGCAATTTGGTAACCCCTATCGTAGTTCCTATATACCGGGATAATGAAGTCATAGCGGTTATGGGTGCTACTATAAAAGCAGAAAAAATAATTGAAATAGTTAATAATGTTAAAGTAGGGGATACCGGTTATGCATACATGATAGACCAGACCGGTATGATTGTAGCCCATCCTGATAAAGCCAATATTCTAAAGAAAAAGCTGGCCGAGCTGGGCGAAGGGATGGATGTCATATCTGCCAAGATGACTGCATTGGATGCCGGGGTCACCGAATACTCTCTGGATGGCATAGACAAATATATGGCTTATGCACCGGTGAGTTTGTCAGGCTGGTCTTTGGGTGTAACTGTACCTGTTAAAGAAGTAACCAAGCCCCTCAGCACTATGCTGCAGAAAATCATACTGGTTACAGCAGCTACCCTATTGCTTATGATTATTGCGATCTGGGTGCTGGCCGGCAAGTTCAGCAAGCCGATACTGGATATGACTGCCATTACTGGACGGTTGGCGGATCGAGATCTTACCCAGCATATTAATAGCACCAGCAAAACGGAAATAGGTGTTTTGATGCATTCATTAAGTGAAATGAATGAGAGTTTGAAAATCATATTCCAGGACGTTGCCAGTGCTTCGGAAAACCTTAATGATGTTTCCCGAAATCTTATGTCGACGGCTGAACAGACCGGCAGAGGTTCTGAACAGGTAAGCCAAAGTGCCGAAGAAGTAGCCCGGGCAGCCACTTCCCAGGCTGAAGATGCGCAACGCACCAGTGAATTAGCTCAGCAGGTTGGGGTTGCTATGCAAAATGTAGGACAGAGTACCGAAACTATTTCCCGGCAGTCCTTTAATTTTAAAGGTATAGTAAATAAAGTCACACAATTAATGGTACAGCAAAAGGATAAAATGAAATACACGGTGGAAAGCACGGGCAATGTATCGGTAGTTATTCGTGATTTGAGCAGCAAGACCCAGGAAATCGGAGAAATAATTACGGTTATAACAAATATTGCAGGACAAACCAATTTATTGGCACTTAATGCTGCTATCGAGGCTGCTCGTGCTGGTGAGGCCGGGCGCGGCTTTGCGGTAGTAGCTGAGGAAGTCCGGAAACTGGCTGAGGAAACTGGTGCCGCAACGCTGAGTATTGGCAGTATTATAACTGAAGTTCAATCTCAGGTGGAGCGTGCAGTAGGCGAAGTTGGCAAGGTTGAAAAACTGGTCAAAGAACAAGGGGAGTCTCTGGGCGATAGTGTGAATGCTTTTAAGGAGATAGAAAACGGAGCATCGGAAATAGACAACTCGATTCAGGATATATCTGCAACCTTTGAAGAACTGGTGGCTTCGGCTGATGAGATTATTCAAGCAATTGAAAACATTTCAGCGGTTACTGAGGAATCCGCTGCTTCAGCCCAGGAAGTTACTGCAATCAGTGAAAATCAATTGGCTGCAGTGCAAAATATCGTTAAAATCAGTAAAGACCTGGGCGAGTTGGCCAAAGGATTAAAAGCAATTACTGATACTTTTAAATTAAAATAAATTCGCATCGATTTTCCAGGGGCAGGTTTTATAAATCTGCCCCTGGTCTTATTTTGTATAACAAAGGTGATAATATGTCCTGTGCTTCTTTAAGCGGGGTTCCTACAATACGAGCAGCGGGTTTTAATCCTCCCACCTCGTTGTGCAGCGGTGCGGAAGATACTGCTCCGCTGTTTCTTCCGAAGCTTAAAAAAATGGTTCACCCTTATGGTGAACCTATTTAAAATAAATTATTTAGTCCATTGGGCCGCCTTCCCAATATTGCCTTATTTTTCGCAAAGCATAACCCCCAAAAAATAAGCCGTTAACAAAGGCAATGGGAATAGCCATGGCGCCAAACCAGTGGATTTTTTGTTTCATATCTTTCTGACCGTCAGCAGTACGAAATCTTGTCATAATATATCCCTCCTTTAAAACTATTTTGAACCAAAAAGATGAGAATTATATCAGGATATAATTCTCATCTTTTGTTCATCAAGGATGGGAATACTTTATAAATTAAAAGGTATAACAAAGTTCCGCTGATAAGCAGAATCAAGAAAAAGCTTAAAAATTTAATATACATTTTTTCATCACCATTAATAATATGGGAAAAAAGTTGTTAATCTATGCAGTGAATTATTCAGAATTTGAGGTAAGATATGCGAATTCTTTTTCGGATAATGTTCTTGTTATAACTATAGTGGATAACTTGGATAAGTCTACCTCGTGAAATTGTAAAAATGCTTTGCCCAGATTATTATAAATCAATCTTATTACAGGACGGGCAGGCATTTCCTTGTTAACATCAACAACAATTCCTATTTCTCCAGTACTTAGCTCGATTATACATCCAATAGGATATGTGGAAATATTGGCAAGTAAAGCATTTATACAGTTTGCATCCAAATAGATCCCAGCCATTCGCTTGAGAACTAAGATAGCCTGATTAACAGAATATCCGGGGCGATAAGGACGATCAGCCAAAAGAGCATCATAAACATCAGCAACCGCAACTATTCGAGCATATTCATGGATGTTCTCTCCCGCCAGTTTGCGAGGATAACCATGACCATCCCAGCGTTCATGATGCTGAAAGGCTACATGGGCTGACAACAACGATAAATCATCATATTTTCTTAGTATATCAAATCCATATTCGCTGTGCTGTTTAACTTCATTCCATTCTTCGCGGGTAAGATCATCAGGTTTTTGTAAAATTGATCTATCAATGCGAGTTTTACCTATATCGTGAAGCAATGCCCCCATACCAAGTTCCATCAGTTTTAAACTGTTATACTGCAAAGTAATACCGGTCATTATTGACAATACACATACATTTACCGAGTGAGCAAAAGTATAATCATCAAACGAACGTATATCAGTCAAATTAACCAGGATATCCTTGTTTATTAAAAGCTCATCTACAATATGATCAACCATGTTACGAACCATGCGTATATTCATTTTATGCTGCTTCTCCAACTGGTTAAAATTATCTTTGAGCACTTTAACAGTTTCTATTCTGGTTTGTTCGCTGACCACATCTTGGATTTCCAAGTCATTGCAATACTTATCTTTTACATAAACAGACAGGATTCCAGCCGCTTGCAATCTGTAAATATAGCTTTCATTTATTAACATATTTGCATGCAATAAGATACGCCCATCGCTGTTATGTATTGCACGGGCCAATATCATATCTGGCTCTAAATCATTAATGGAGATTCTTCTCACTTTATCACCCTGCCACAATTGTATTATTTTATTAAAATTCTGTCTTTAAATCTATAATTCCTGCAAAAATATTCTTTTTTGAAGCAAATATTGAATATTTCAAAAATATACTCAATAAATAGGTATTATAGGAATAAATGGAGATATATATCTGAGTTTGCTATTAAGAGAGCAAAATGTTAAATTACAGTTACGAGATTCTGGCTTTAAAAATAGAGTTTTAAGCATCGGAAGAAACTGCGGAGCAGTTTCTTCAACACCGCTGCAACGAGGTGGGGGATTAGAACCCGAGGCTTAAAGAAGCGGGGGCATATTTTACCTCGTTATAAATTATTGGATTATATAAGAGGAGATAAATGAAAAAGAAAAGAATAGGCACAGTACCCAGACCGGTACTTAAAAGTCTGGTAACTGATATTAAGAAATTGGTTGTTAATGATGAGGGACGGCTTTTTCTCCTGGAGATAATTGAAGAAATACCCTATGATATGCGTCCTGCAATAATTGAAAGTCTCTCGGCTTTTTATGATATTGAAATGGTGAGTTTTTTTCATTTGCTGAAATGGGAATATGGCAAAGAAATGGAATTGCTATGTAATCGAGCTCTTGAGAAATATAGTATGGCTGGAATAGATGTGAAGCCCCCGGAAATATTTAACGGAGATTTCTATAGGGCATATGCCAGTTGCAGCCGGCACACTGGCAAGATAACTCTGGATGTTGCCTGGAAAAGTGCTGAGAAGGAACTTCATGTGGAATGTTTCTATCTTACTTTTAACCCGGATGGAGTGCATAGCTTCTTTTTACTGGAAAACATGCCCTGGCAGCAATATGAAGAAGATAGAATAAGTTCAGCTGATATGATAGAGCTTAGTTTCAAAGAGGCATGCTTTCTAGTTTCCTCAGCCTATGAATTTAATGTTCGTCATATGAACCGTCCGGCATTGGGCAAGTATTTATATCAAAAATACCTTGATTATGACCTGGCACCTGATTCAATCCGGGAAAAAGAGTTAATTCGCAAAATATCCATAAGGCTTGCACCCAGGCAAGTAGTTAATAGTTTTTTTTATGCGCTTAGATATCAGGATGCTCCATATGCAGCATCATTATTTTATGGTGAAGATACTATTCAAAGTGATGAATTTACCGATTTTAACAGCCCGGGAAAAGTACTTCTTGAAGGTGAAGTTAATGAGGTCTATGGCTCCCAACAAACAGCCAGAGTAACTGCTTACACTTTATTTCTCAAAGAGTATACAGTCTACCGCAACAGCTATTGTTTCTACTTGCAAAGAGAAGAGGCGGGTAATTGGCTTATTACCGATATCGAAAGAGTAAAAAATGGAGTAGTTGAATCTCAGGAATTAAATCCTTTTAACATCAAGGTATTTTGCCGGGTTTATGAAGTGAATGACATTGATGAACTTTTTGATGTTCTGGACAAAGTTGAAAATATAAAAGAGGTTGAGGAACTTCCTTCAGGGATGCATATGCGGGTGAGTTCCCATGAAGACGATTTTAATCACGGAGTATCTTTATTAAGCGGGGTTATTGCCGATCTGGTATTAAACGGTGACGAATTCGTGGTGATTGCCCGTGAACATGCAGCCATATTGGATTTCCATAATATATTAACATCAGAAACTAATGCCCCTGTGCTTTGCCGGGGTGAATACGAAGTGAGCTTTTTAAATGCCTGCAACTACTTGGGGGGCCGCTATATTTATTTTGAAGATATACTGCTTGGAGAAGAAGAACTCATGTCGGAAGATGGAATGCGGCTAATCTGTGCTCGTTATTTGGTTAAAGACAGCAAGCCGGTGCGAGAACGAATAGAAAAATTTAAAAACCTTGAATTTGAAATTTCTGAAGAATATCAGATTTATTACCAGTTTGCTGATTGTTGCGGTGAGCCCGGGTTCTTTGCTGAATATGTTCTTGGCCCCAACTGGGTTACGCTTTCTACCTTCGGTGAGCGCGATATGAATGTAGCCAGGCGTAACTTTGAAGATAAAATGTACGATTATCTTGAATTTGACGGAATGGAACTCAAAACTGACAGTATATTTGACGTATTGACAATTGATGTTAAAAAGGAATATCCCCAATTAGAATCAATTCTTAAAGAAATTTACCTTAATAAGTGGTATAACTCGAATTTAACTACCTTATTGGGGATGAGTCCCTCGGAAGCCTCGCAGTCAGAAGAAGGAATAAGATTATTATGGGCACTGTTTAAAAAAATAAGGCAGAAAGAAAAGAAAAAGTATTTAAGCGGCCGGAGAAATAACCTAAACCTCAAGGAATATATCCGCAAAGTGGAGCAAAAAAGGGGAAAACATTAAAATATTGTATTGACAGTACCTTAAGCTTTAAATATACTTTTAAACATCAGAAGAAACTGCGGAGCAGTATCAACACACGTTGCAACAGGAACCCGGCTGCTTAAAGAAGCGGTAGACATATTTTGCGTCGTTATAGATAATTACTAATTGAATATAAAAAAATGGCTGTGAAGGGAATTAACATAGGGAATCCCTTGATTACAGAGAGCCGGGTTAGGTGTAAACCGGCATCAATATTTCTTATGATCTCATCCCTGAGCCGCAATCTGAAAGGTTTTTATACCTGTAGGTTTGCCGGACGAAGATGTCCGTTAATAAAGCTAGCTGCAAAGAGGTCGCAATTATTATAATTGCGGCAAGCAGGGTGGTACCGCGGGAGTTCCCTCTCGTCCCTGATTGGGATGCGAGGGTTTTTTTATATTTATATAACGAGGTGAAATTTGTCCCCCGCTTCTTTAAGCGGTTAGGTTTCTATTAACAAAACAGATGTCGGGTTCTGATCCCCGCCTCGCTTTAGAGGGGGAGGCGGAAGAAACGGCTCCGCTGTTTCTTCCAAATGCTCAAAGCTTAAACGAGAAACTAAGATAAGGAGAAAGAGCATGAAAAGCGATATAGTAAAAAAAGGTCTGGAAAAAGCGCCGCACCGTTCCCTTTTCAAGGCTATAGGCCTTACTGATGAAGAAATTGCCCGCCCCATGATTGGGATTGTAAACTCGAAAAATGACATTATACCCGGACACATTAACTTGGATAAAATATCCGAAGCAGTAAAGGCAGGAGTTCGCTTAGCCGGAGGGACACCATTTGAATTTCAGACTATTGGGGTATGTGATGGCATTGCCATGAATCATATCGGCATGAAGTATTCACTGGGGAGCCGGGAAATAATCGCCGATTCTATAGAGATTATGGCTACTGCACACGCTTTTGATGCATTAGTTTTTATAACCAACTGTGACAAAATAGTACCCGGTATGCTGATGGCTGCTGTCCGACTTAATCTTCCTGCCATATTTGTCAGTGGCGGGCCGATGCTGGCGGGAACTGTTGGAGAACGCAAGCTTAGCCTCACCCAGGTTTTTGAAGGTGTTGGGGCTGCATCGGCGGGACGAATTGATATGAGTGAACTTTGCGAGCTTGAAGAAAAGGCATGTCCTACTTGCGGCTCTTGTGCTGGAATGTTTACAGCCAACTCCATGAACTGCCTTACTGAAGCTATGGGCATGGGTCTGCCGGGCAATGGCACCATACCAGCTGTTTATTCAGAACGTATCAGACTGGCAAAGACAGCTGGAATGAAAATCATGGAGCTTTTGGAAAAGGATATTAAACCATTGGATATTATGACTGCTGAAGCTTTTCGTAACGCTATACGCCTGGACATGGCCATAGGCTGTTCAAGCAACTCAGTACTGCATCTTATGGCGATAGCTTATGAAGCCGGAGTGCAAATTGACCTTAACCTGTTTAATAAAATTAGTGCCCAAACACCGCATCTATGCAAGCTCAGTCCGGCTGGAAACCATCATATGGAAGATTTATACCGGGCCGGAGGCATACAGGCTATGTTTAACGAACTCAACAAAGATAAGCTTGTGAATACTGAATGTATGACTGTTACCGCACATACTGTTGGCGAGAATATTGCCCAAAAGCCAGTTCTTGACTATTCTGTAATCAGACCGCTTGATAATCCTCATAGTGCCAGCGGCGGTTTGGCTATCCTTTTTGGCAATTTGGCCCGGGAGGGCGGTGTGGTGAAAAGGGGTGCCGTAGACCCGGATATGATGCAGCATGAAGGACCGGCAAGGGTTTATAACTCTGAGGAAGAGGCCACAGCTGCAATTTTGGGTAAGGAAATACGTTCAGGAGATGTTATCGTTATTCGCTATGAAGGGCCTAGAGGCGGGCCGGGGATGCGGGAGATGCTAACCCCTACCTCTGCTATAGCCGGTATGGGTTTGGACAAAGAAGTAGCACTAATTACTGATGGCCGTTTTTCGGGAGCTACCCGCGGTGCTTCCATTGGACATATATCACCCGAGGCAGCAGCCGGAGGGCTAATTGCTCTAGTCGAAGAAGGCGACCTTATACGAATAGATATTCCGGCCTGCAGCCTGGAGCTTCTTGTAGATGATGCTACCCTGGAGGCAAGAAAAGACCGACTGCAACTACCGGAAGCCAATATTAAAACTGGATATATGAAGCGATATGCTAAGATGGTGCAATCAGCCAGTACCGGAGCTGTTTTTAAAAAGTAGAATGCTCAATTACAACTGGCAATCACAAAGCGGGCCATCCAAAGCCCGCTTTTATTATTATAAATATGAATTGTGAATTATAATTAAGGTTAAAGCTAAACGTTTTCGTAAATTGAAGAGATGTATCTATAACGAGGCGCTGCCTCGTTGCAGCAGTTTCTTTCGATGCTTAAAATGGTTTAAATAGAAATGCCAAGCATTTCCTCATTAATTAAGAATTCAAAATTCAAAATTTAAAATTTAAATTATACAAATGGAGGTGAACCGGGTGAAATTAAAGGGAGCGGAGATTTTAATTCGTTGTTTAAAGGGAGAGGGAGTGGACACTGTTTTTGGATACCCGGGTGGTGCAGTACTGCCTATTTACGATGTACTGTACGATTCCGACCTGCGGCACATATTGACCCGGCACGAGCAAGGGGCTGCCCATGCAGCCGATGGATATGCTCGGGCAACCGGTAAGGTGGGGGTTTGTATAGCAACCTCAGGTCCTGGTGCCACAAATCTGGTAACCGGCATAGCCACGGCCTATATGGATTCTATTCCTATGGTTTGCTTTACCGGTCAGGTGGGAACAGCTGTAATAGGCAGAGATGCTTTTCAAGAAGCAGACATTACGGGGATTACTCTTCCCATAACCAAGCATAATTATCTGGTAGAGAAAACTGAAGATGTAGCACGAATAGTTAAAGAGGCTTTCTACATTGCCCGGAGCAACCGACCAGGTCCAGTAGTTGTAGACCTGCCGAAGGATGTTATGGAAAGAGAAATAGATTACCAGGCGCCTGAGGAAGAGATAAGTATACGAGGTTACCGTGTAATGAAAGGATACAATTCCGGGCAGGTTATAGCTGCGGTAGAATCCATATTAAAGGCCGAAAGGCCAGTTATTTATGCTGGCGGCGGGGTCATTGCCTCTGAAGCCGCAGAAGAATTAAGGGAATTGGCAGAAAAGAGAAAAATACCGGTTACCACTACTTTGATGGGGATGGGAGCCTTTCCGGGCAACAATTACCTTTCACTGGGAATGCTCGGGATGCATGGTACTCGCTATGCCAATTATGCAATTGGGGAAAGCGATTTGCTGATTGCCATTGGAGTCAGGTTTGATGACCGGGTTACAGCCAAGGTTGACACCTTTGCTCCTCATGCCCGGGTTATTCATATCGATATTGATGCTGCTGAGATTGGTAAAAATGTTGAAGTTGATGTCCCTATAGTCGGTCAGGTCAAAGAAGTGCTGCAAGCCATTAACAAGCGCCTGGACAGTGTTGATAAATTCACCGACTGGCACAAGACCATCGACCGTTGGAAAGAGGAATTTCCTTTGCGCTATGGCAATTCGGCCGAAGGCAGAATAATGCCTCAGAATGTAATTGAAAAAATTTATTCCTTAACTCAGGGCGATGCCATAATATGCACCGAGGTAGGGCAAAATCAGATGTGGGCGGCCCAGTATTACCAGTATAAACACCCCCGCAGTTTTTTGAGTTCAGGCGGATTAGGCACCATGGGATATGGATTTCCGGCTGCTATCGGAGCTAAAATCGCCCGGCCGGAACTGCCGGTAATAGATATTGCCGGCGATGGCAGTATCCAGATGAACATACAGGAACTGGGTACAGCGGTGCAGTATAAGCTGCCGGTTATCATATGTATACTTAACAATGAGTATTTGGGCATGGTGCGGCAGTGGCAGGGATTATTCTACGGAGGAAGATATTCATTTACTGATATGAGTCACCAGCCGGATTTTGTTAAACTGGCCGAAGCTTATGGAGCAATTGGCATAAGGGTCAAAAATGAGGACGATGTTGAGGGAGCACTGCAACAAGCCCTGCAAGTTAATGACCGTCCGGTAGTTATCGACTTTTGGGTTGATAGGGAGGCTGATGTTTATCCGATGGTTCCGCCAGGTTCGTCCCTGTTTAATATGCTGGGGGGTGATTGATTATGAGGAAACATACACTATCGGTTACGGTCGAAAACAAACCGGGTGTCCTAACTCGCGTGACTACCTTGTTCAGAAGAAGAGGTTACAATATTGACAGTCTCACCGTAGGTGCCAGTGAAAATCCGAGTATCTCGAGAATAACCATAGTTGTTGAAGGAGATGAACGGGTAATTGAGCAGGTGATCAAACAACTCTACAAATTGGTAGATGTTATCAAAATTATCGATCTTACTGCAGAGCGAGCGGTTGAGCGTGAACTGGTTTTGATCAAGGTCAAAGCCGATAATAATGTTCGTGCTGAAATTGTCCAAATCGTAGATATTTTTAGGGCTCGGATAGTAGATATTGGCAGAGAAACTCTGATTATCGAATGTACCGGAGATACGGGCAAGATAGATGCTATTGAAGAATCTTTAAAGCCTTTTGGAATCGTGGAGTTGGTAAGAACTGGGAAAATAGCGATAATTAGAGGCTCGAAATAGTCATTACATAATTTTGAATTCTAAATTATGAATTTTAAATTATGGTAGGAAAGCTAAAGGCTTTCCTTAATAACAGAATTATTTGATTTGATCCGTAGATAGAAATCCAAGCTGATTTACAAATTAAAATTGTATCTTTTGCAAAAGGTAATATTTATGCATTAGCCTAAGACAATTGGCGCAGATTACTAAGGATTCATGATTTTGGTCATAGTGATTAAAATAAATAGAAATGCTTTAGCATTTCTTCATTGATTCAAAATTTAGAATTAAAAATACAAAATTAAATTAGGGAGGTCATTATAATGGCAAAAATGTATTATGATGCAGATGCAAAATTGGAACTTCTAAAAGGAAAAACGGTTGCGGTAATGGGTTTTGGTTCTCAGGGTCATGCCCAGGCGCAAAACCTTCATGAAAGCGGTGTCAATGTAATAGTTGGACTTAGAAAACCTTTTGACGAGGCAACCGAAAAAGAGTGGAATGCTGTAATAGCAGCAGGAATCAAACCAATGACTGTTGCCGAAGCCGCTGAAGCTGCGGATATCATTCAAATACTGCTTCCCGATGAAACTCAGGCCCGGGTATACAATGCTGAGATTAAACCTTATTTGAAAGAAGGAAATGCTATAGGATTCTCCCATGGCTTTAATATCCACTACGGCCAGATTGTACCGCCATCCTTTGTGGATGTTTTCATGGTAGCACCCAAAAGCCCTGGACATCTGGTAAGGCGTATGTATGTTAAAGGTGCGGGAGTTCCCGGACTTGTAGCAGTGCAACAGGATTTTACCAAGCAAGCCAAAGACATGGCCCTGGCCTATGCCTGCGGAATAGGCTGTACCAGAGCCGGAGTTATCGAAACCAGTTTCCAGGAAGAAACTGAAACTGACCTTTTTGGTGAACAGTGTGTATTGTGCGGAGGAGTGACCGAACTCGTGAAAGCGGGCTTTGAGACTCTGGTTGAAGCCGGATACCAGCCGGAAATTGCCTATTTTGAATGTATGCATGAATTAAAACTCATTGTTGATCTGATGTATGAGGGCGGAATGAGTTACATGCGTTATTCAATCAGTGATACAGCAGAATGGGGCGATTATACCAAAGGGCCGGAAATTATCGGAGAAGAAACACGAATGGCTATGTA
>JAQUBU010000280.1 GCA_028686565.1 Syntrophomonadaceae bacterium | reverse complement strand
TTTGATTTTGTAAGAATAGTATGTATAGAACAGAGAGGAAGTTTCCATTTGCTGCCCATAATGATATAACGAGGCGAAGTCAGAAAGAATATTTTCGTTACGTTTTGTGCCTTTGAGTGGAGCGTGAGGAATAGACATAAATATATCTTTTGCCTCGTTGCAGCGGTGTGATAAAACTGCTCCGCAATTTCCGATGCTTAAAAACAAGTTTTAATAAACCTTGTCATAGTAAGAAAGATCCTGAGGAGAGGAAGAGATCCATTTGAACTCACTATGCTATGAAAGCCAGGAAGATCAGATATTTCAGCATAATTCAATGTTATATAACAACAATCTCAACGAGGTTTTTAATCATCGTTTTATATTTGCCAATAGTACTGGAGACTTTCCTGCGGGTTGGCTGAAATATCGAGGAAGCAGAAGTGCTGAGTTTTTTTGGGAAGAAGATGAAAAAGATGGTTTCCGGGTTAAAGTAAGGAACCGGACCGCTCATCAGATGGCCAGTATATGCCAGCAGCGTTCCTTCGCTGTGCCTGTTAACGAAAAACAGGTCTGGGAAATAGGAGCGAAAATAGAGGTAGGTATTCAATTATGGGCCAAGATAAAAGTTCACTATATATCGGATTCTTCCCGGGTTTTAAGCAGCAGTCTGGATTTTCTGCTTGAACCGGGTAGCGATTATTATTCCGGCCTTGTGAGCATTCCGGCAGATGTGGACTGTGCCTATATAGAGCTGGGCAGTCAGCAGGCAGGAACTCTGTGTATAGAAAATGTAGTCTTCAGACGGATTTTCCCGGTAGAAAAGCACAATATTGATGCCCAAGGCAGAATCAATCTCAATACTGTTGAAGTAATTAAAAAGATAATAGATCCGGTTAAAATAAACGGCTCAGTCGAGGTAAAGGGAATAGCAAATGTTCGAGTATTAAAGAAAAGTATAGACTTTCTTGAAGACTTGATTACTGAACCGGTTTATAAATATTCCATGGTTCAGGATATTTCTCTGCTCACTCTTTATTCTTTCTGTGTTGTAAACCAAGGAAATCAAGATGCTCTCATACAAGTGCAAATAAGCCCGGATAAGCTTAATTGGCTGGATGATGGACATAAAATCCGTATAGCAGCCAATAACAGTCAGGTATTTACCGCCAATTATTTTTTGCGTTATATAAGGCTTGCTTGTATAAGTACCGGTCATCAAGCTGCGAATCTGAGAATCTTTTTTCAAGCCCAATCCTAAGTAACTATTATAAAAGCGCTGTAAGTCAACTTCGACTTGTCAACTTAAACAATCTCCAAGGATTTCAGCAAAATCAATTCTACTTCTTCGTAACCGGTTGGGAATGCATAGTTATATCGGGCCGGAAGCGCGAAAACATAACGGGTATTACGTGCCAGCTCACTCGGTCCTATAGGCGCTGCACCAATATGAATAGTCCCCTTCTGTAATGATTCCCATTGGTTAATAGTAAATATCATGATTGGAATATCCTGATATGGTTCTTGAGCAGTCCATTGCGGATGTCTAATGGAAATCATTCTGCCGGTTTCCACCGGTTGACTGGTTTGCGAATCTCCAACGGCTAGCCCCTTCCATTCATCATTTACTATCGTATAACCACTCCATCCAGCCGGCAAAGAAAATTCAAACCCATATTGAGTATTCAAATAGATGATAGCATCATTCTCCACAGAATCATTAATGATCGTGACATCATCTATGAGCCAGCGATTTTCAATTTTCTTAACGATGAGGTTGATGGGTTTTTTGGCGGCCGCACCTGCGTTCAATTTTTCCACACTCGTAACTTCAATTATTTCCCCCTTAACCTCAAAGGTATCTGTCGACACTTTGGTTATGTGCAGGACATCAATACGATCCGGCCACGGGCTGGATGTAAGCCTGCCGGGTGCTTTTTGAGGATTTTTAACCCATGCATCCATTAGCTTTGGTGATACATAAGCAGCATAATTCTCCTGGATACTTTTTGCCACTATATCGGTGGGTGCTTGCAATGATACCATTGAAAGTTTTTCCCCAAAGTCCGCCACTTGAGTGCTAATGTCCTTCTGAGCCATGGTATCGGTTTGTGAAGGTGCTTTATTAGCTTGATCCTGTTTGGCCCCGGAACAGCCAAGTAGTGAAACACTCAGCAGTAAGACCAGTACGAATAATACTGTTTTTTGCATATATTGGCCTCCCAAAATATTATTCTGTTATATATACTAAAAACATAGCGATTTCTTACATTGTATTTAAACACTGATTTGTAAACTATTTGTTTTTTGCACTGAGCTTTCTGAGAATTAGTTCGTAAGTGAAAGCTTGTGGGATAATGGGAATAGGGCTATTCATAGACAAGGCATTCAGGATTCAGAATAATTTATACATTTTTTTAGCACTAAGTATTATAGTGATTATAACGAGGTGAAAATATGTCCCCGCTTCTTTAAACGGTTGGGTTCCTGAAACAGGTTGCGGGTTATAACGAGGCGCTGCCTCGTTGCAGCAGTATGTTCCCCACCTCGTCGTACACTGCTTCGCAGTTTCTTTCGATGCTCAAAATAAGTATTCAAAAACGACATTGGAAGCATTTTTACATCTCATAAATAAAAGGGGGATTAATTATGCCGTTGTTATATTTTGAAGTTTATTGTGCTAATTGTGGTGAGGGTTTATGTAAACTTACTACTGTTGATGAAAGAAATGGAATTATAATTGAAATTAAGCCTTGCCCTAAATGCTTAAAAAATGCTGAAAGTGATGGATTTAATAAGGGGATTTTAAAAGGTTGTGAAGTTACCAGGGAACAGTCTGAAGAATAGAGTATTGGTATTGTCGTTTATATTTGCATATCTAATCACTCAAATGGACTTGGTGCAGCTCCGGTATCTCTTAATAACTGCACCCTGGTTTTAAGGATATAGGGATTGGCCATCAATGCCGAATATCCGCGACTTACGGGGATATTCCCACTGGTGAATATTTTGATTCAGAATAATTTACTTTTAATTAGCTGGCCATTGATCCATTTCAATTAAGATGTTTTTCATCAAATCAAAATGATCAGTAATAAAGGCGCACATATCAACTATTCGTTTATCGGGCGCGGCGGTTGGGTCAAATTCGGGTGCTGTCGATAAGGCATATATTAACCGGAGATTAGCGTCTTTTATGAGTGTCTTTATTTGTTTATCACTATAGCTGCGCTTAAAGTAATGATCGCTTAGATCTGCGTAATTAAGCATATTTGTGACAATAAACCCAAGCGTAACGCTGGGTATTCGGTCTTTAATCATCTGATTCAAGTCATCTGCATAATCCTCAGCAGGCTCAGGCCGCAAAACGTTGTATTCCCAGTATTGGTTTATCGCATCAAGAAATGCAGCTTCTATTATATCGGCACTTTCATTCGCCCCATATTTTGGTATAGTGGGAATTACTGC
>JAQUBU010000279.1 GCA_028686565.1 Syntrophomonadaceae bacterium | reverse complement strand
TTTCGTTTAGTGAGCAAACTGCTGGTTTGAAGCATAATAACCAGAACTATGAAACCAGGCCGCAGTCAATAAAGATAAAACAACAAGCTCCAATAGCCTCCCATGAGCAGAGTATATATACAGTACCATATACCCCTAATACCATGGTGACAGGCAGAGTACCCGTACAAAGAGCTGTGAAGCCGGGAGATTTCAATACTTATTCCTTACCGCCGCTGCAAACTATTTACATGGCAAAAGAAGGTTCGGCAGCACAAGCCGAACAAAAGGTAGTACAGCTGGTACAGAAAGTGCTTTTATGGCAGGTAATCAAAGGACAAGAAGCCCAAAACCAGCCGGGCAGCAATTGGGAAAGCATAATAAACCAATATCCAGCCCAAATCCAGAAGAAAAGCCTAAAAAGGCAGCAAAAATTTATAACGCAAAGCAGCAGCAAAGAGACTAATACGCCTCTGCTGGTTGGCAGAGTACAGGTTCGCAGTGTTGAACCGTTCAAGAAACATTATGACCGATTGCAGAGCCTGGTCAACCAGGAGGCAGCTAAAGCCAATATCGCTTTAACATTTAGAGAAAAGCAAGACCTGAGAAGCAGGCAATTGAATAGAAATTATCCGGTTAATCAATGGGGATTTAAAGAGCAGCCAGATCTGACTGCCTCCATAATCGGGAAAACCAGGAACAGGAGCGACATCCTGAGCCTTATGATTTACCTGAAGCCCAGTATTTTCAAACAATACATGATGGGCAGGCAAACAGCCCGGGCCCTGAGCGATTACCCGTTAAAAGCGAAAATTTTGAACAGCAGTCGGGAGAAGCTGGCAGCAAGATTAATAAGAGAAAGCATAAAAGAACAAAGCAGTCTGAAGCCATGGGCTGGAACAAATGAAAGCAGAGCAAGGCAATCAAGCGTCCAATCTCCACTGAGAGCCGGAATCATGCCAGATAAATTAAGCTATCCAGGCAGCAGCGGGAGAGAAATTGGATTTGCAGCCCAAACTGGAATTAGCAATTATTTAAACATCAACCCGTACCTATACCTGACACCCCAATACAGGAGACGAGCGGAATCAGGAAGAGAACGGGAAATAGCAAGGTACATAGAAAACCGGATGCCGTTTAGTGAGCAAACGACTGGTTTGAAGCGTGATAACCGGAACTATGAAACCAGGTCGCAGACAATAAAGATAAAACAGCAAGCTCCAATAGTCTCCCATGAGCAGAGTATATATACAGTACCATATAACCCTAATACCAAGGTGACAGGCAGAGTACCTGTACAAAGAGCTGTGAAGCCGGGAGATTTCACAATTTATTCCTTACCGCCGCTGCAAACTATTTACATGGCAAAAGAAGGTTCGGCAGCACAAGCGGAACAGAAGATAGTGCAGCTGGTACAGAAAGTGCTTTTATGGAAGGTAATCAAAGGACAAGAAGCCCAAAACCAGCCGGGCAGCAATGGGGAAATCAGAATAAACCATTTTCCAGCCCCAGTACAGAAGAAAAGCCTAAACAGGCAGCAAAAACTTATAACGCAAAGCAGAAGCAAAGAGGCTAATAAGCCTCTGCTGGTTGGCAGAGTACAGGTTCGCGGTGTTGAACCTTTCAAGATACATTATGACCGATTGCAGAGCCTGGTCAACCATGAGGCAGCTAAAGCCAATATCGCTTTAACATTTAGAGAAAAGCAAGACCTGAGAAGCAGGCAATTGCATGGAAATTATCCCGTTTATCAATGGGGATTTAAAGAGCAGCCAGCTCAAGCGGCCCCGGACGGCAGGGAAACCAGCAGCCAAAAGAATATTTTAGGGTTGCCAGTTTACTCAAAAACAAAAAATAAACGTCAAAAAACTATGATGCGCAAAGATATAAAAGCGGAGTCAAAAGCAAAACGCAGTCTTGCTTTTGATATTGCGATATCACATAGGAGCAAGGAATTTGGCTTTGCGGCAATGAGCAAACAAATGAAGCAGAAGAGGAATAGTGATACCCAGGCAAGTGCTTTAACTTCAGATATCAACCTGAGGCTGTTGCAGACAACTCTGGGTAATGACGAATCTGAATATACATCATCTTTACCCCGCTCAATTTTTAAGGATAAAGAAAACCTTAAGCCCAAAAATGCTTATATGAAATTAGCCTCTGATTTGAGTCTAAACTATAAACAGGATAATCATAGAGCGTCACGTACTGAATCTGCAAGTGTACAGAAACAGGAAATTACAAAATCCATCGATACTGCATTTAATCAAGAAAAATCAAGTAAATCAGGGCTGCCGGTCAGCAAACAAGAAATTAAGAGGATTGCTGATCAGGTTTTCCAGGAGATAGAACAAAAAATCAGGCATGAACGGCAGAGACGGGGTTTGCCGGTATAGTCCTTTAAGGAAGGGTGATATAGCTATGGCCCTCGAAAAAGCAAATATAATTGTAGTCAGCACTAATGAAAGAATTGAAGTTTTGTTTAATCCTAATGAATATGTGATCGAAACCAATAACTCCTTTGCCTGGAAAAAGGTACCCGGCTTTACTAATCCCATTGCACAGTTTATAAGTGGTGAAGCCAGTATCCTGACCATGGATTTATTCTTTGATACTTATGAGAAAAGGACTGACGTCAGGGATCATACTTCTCTGGTCGCCAAACTTATGGAAGTGGACAAAGATCTTCATGCTCCGCCGGTTTGCCGATTTGTTTGGGGTTCCATGGATTTTAAAGGAGTAATTGAGAAAATAAATGAGCGTTATACCATGTTCCTTGATTCGGGAATACCGGTAAGAGCAGTTCTGCAAGTTCGTTTTGCCAAGTGGGAATCGATTTCCGAACAACTCAAGAGGATTCCTCGTCAATCTTCTGACCGCACCAAACAAAAAATTCTGCAGCAGGGGCAGCAATTGTGGATGCTGGCAGGAGATGAATATGAAGATCCCGGATTGTGGCGGGAAATTGCCCGGGCCAATGGCATCGATAACCCCCGGGTTCTGGAAAGCGGACAGCGCCTGGTTGTCCCGCCTCTGGACTGAGAATAACAGGAGGTTCGTCTGGTTTGAATATGGAATTCTATTCACCCGATTATAAGGTCTTGATTGAAGGTACAGATATAAAAATGGATGGAGTCATAATCAGCAGTATCACCCTGGAGAACAGTGTGGAAAAGGCTGATTCATGTAATATGGTAATAGAATATGACTTCAATATGTATACATCTTTTGGTAAGCTGCATGAAAATCTGGTTATTGGCAAAGAGCTGCAAATTGATCTGGGCTATACTGATGATTTGGAAACGCTTTTTCAAGGTTTAATTACCGGGGTTAGAATAGAAATATCGGATAACCTGGAGGCTCGCGCCATAGTGAGCGGCCTCGACAAATCTTTTAAACTAATGAAAAATGTGAACTCCAGATCGTTAATGAAGAAGAAATACAGTGAAATAGCTCAAACCATTGCAGGTGAAAACGGATAGAT
>JAQUBU010000278.1 GCA_028686565.1 Syntrophomonadaceae bacterium | reverse complement strand
CCCCTGTACCCCGTGATACTGTTATCTTTGTGTTAACAGATTCATTTATCACTGGCTGCGCCTGGTTTACCGGTATAGTAACTTCCTTTGTTGCTGGCAGCTTGATCTCGGCAACTTTTTCCGGCAGCTGGACTTTTTCCTCTATGTTAGGGCTGCTGCTTGTCCCCTGTGTGAGGTCATCATGGCTTTTTTCGGGTATTTTTGGTTTTTCTTGCGCAATCTCCAGATTAACTGCTTTCTCTTTGGCAACCGTCTTAACACTCTCATCCATAGGTATTCTTATGTAATCTGAACGATAATTAAATATAGAAACAATAAACACTAGTAAAACAATAATGAAGCTCCCTGCCATTCTCCTGTTCATATTCTCCCCTCTCTCCCATTATACTGCCCTGAATTACCTGCAGTAACGGCCACAGCAATGTATTTATTTTACTTAATATACATTAGATTCTATCTGTTACAAGGTATTGCAGTCAAAGGTAAGATTAGGCAAAGGAACGCTGTTTTGTAAAACCCGAATTAATTCAAACATTATCCTTTATGTGTTCATGACATGCAATACCAGGAGGATTTTTGACAAGAAGTGACGAATAAATGCATCAATATTGGAAACTTTTGCATAACAACAAGAATAATGATGTAGAATTAGAGATAGATAGGAAGGGCCTTTAATCGGGGGGATATTTATGGATAATAATAATCCAAATAATACCTTATCAATTATGACCTATAGGAATATGTTTATCATCTTGGGTCTTTTAATGCTTTTCTGCTCCCTGTTGGCTTTTTTGCCCCGCAACTATATTCTGCAACAATTTGAGTTTTTTCAAAAAACGGATATTGAGCGAAATGTGCGCATTGTGCATTATGCTTTACAGGCCGAAGAACAAAATCTTAATATTGTATGCCGGGATTGGGCGCATTGGGATGATATATACCAATTTGTTCAGGACAACAATCGGAATTTCAGTAGTGTAAATCTGCAAATGGAAAACCTTAAAGAGACTACCAATTTTGATTTGTTTATGCTTTATAATAGCGACAAGCAGTTGCTCTGGGGAGATATTCACCTTACTGAAAGCGATGCTGGAAAGTCTGCTTATCCAGATTCGCTGCAAGAAGAGATTAATCTGCTGGTAAACCGCAGTTATATCCGACAGGTATCCGGCTATATGCTAACCGACAACGGGCTCATGCTGCTTAGCATCTGTCCTGTCTTGCCATCTTCAGGAAAAGGTCAAGCCCAAGGCACCCTGGTTACAGGTCGTTTCTTCAATGGTTTCTTGTTACAAAACATATCCAAACAAACTCAACTTGCTTTGCAATTACCAAACAAGAGTAATATCTACTCATCAGTAGAAAAAGATATTTTAACCCACCTGCAGACCGACGAACACATGCTTGACAGTACAGAAAAAACCCATCCCGTTGTTTATATGGCTATGGAAGATTTTTACGGTGAGCAATTTCTTATCTCTTTCATTATGCCCCAAACAATAATGGTACACGGTACAAAAGCGGCCGATTATGTCTTATTTGCTACTATAATTGCTATAGTCTTGTTGGTCATTGCTCTTGCGACCATCTTTATTATTCATACTTCCGTTCTTAATAGGCGCGGGCATGAACTGGCCTTACTGCTGAAAAAACGGTCACAAGAATTGCTGGAATCGGAAGAACGTTACCAGCGCCTTTTTAACAATGCTGATGATGCTATATATACCATAGATCTTGATTTTACCTTGTTGGATGCCAACCGTAATACTTATGAGCGTCTCGGTTATTCTCGCGAGGAATTCATAGGACAGCATGCGTATCATTTTTTGCCCCCAGGTTCGAAGGCCAGTCTTTTTGAGTGGCGGGTAAGAGTACTGGAACAAAAAAGCATCCGTTTTGAAAGCCGCCAGCGCAAGAAAGACGGCAGCATATTGCTGGTCGAAGTTACCTCCCAGTTATTGGAGCACGAAGATCATCCTGTCATTTTCAACATCGCCCGGGATATTACCCGGCGGAAACAGGCAGAAAAGGCCTTCCAGTCCAGTGAACGCCGCTATCGCACGATTTTCGAAAACTCCCCGGTAGGCATTATCTACCTCAATAGCACAGGTCTCATCTTAAGTGCCAACCACCAACTCTTGACTATTGCTGGCAGAGGTATGGAAGATATAATAGGACAAAATATTCTTTATATCCTTGCTGGCACCGGTTTTGTAGATATTTTTAACAAAGCGGCAGCAGGTTTCCCTGCCAGCCATGAAGAAGTAATTCACGACTCCCTGACTGGGAAACGCTATTTTCTAAAAATAATGTTCAGCCCGGTAGCAGACGGTAAAGACCCGACAGATGTTATTGGCCTGATCGAAGATGTCAGCGATATACGCCGCGATGAGGAGAATCTGCGCCTGCTTTACACGGCAATTGAACAATGCCCTGTGGTTATAGGAATAACCGATGTTCAAGCAAATGTTCAGTTTGTCAACCAGGCATATGTCAATTTAACCGGTTACAGTATTGAGGAAATTGTAGGTCAAAACCCGCTGACATTTAGTACTTTTGCCGCCAGGGATTACGAGAAAATATGGGATACCTTGCTGACAGGTCAGGTACTGCATGGCGAATTCCAACAGCGGAAAAAAAGCGGGGGTCTTTACTGAGGTAAAATCACCATTGCTCCGGTTAATGATAGTAATGGAAATGTTTCCAATTATGTGGCTATCATGGAAGAAATAACCGAGCGCAAGTTAATGGAACAGGTAGAAGCTTTACTTGAAAGATTGGATAAAGAAGCCTTTGAGTGGACTCTGCCGGAAATAAGTTGTTTTTGCCTGCAGGAGGGCATGAAACTTTCCGATAGTCCCGTTGGTTTCCTGACCTATTCTTATAAGGATAAGCAGTCTTTTATTTCCAAAATCAATATTGGGAATATGGAAGCAGACTGTAATATTGACAAAAATATGCTTTATAGCATGATGTTGAATGAAGAAACATTATTTGCAGAAGTAATAAGCGAGCGAAAACCGTTAGTCATAAATGACCTTTCTTCATTAGCTTTAAAAACACTTCCCGATGGACATATAAGTTTACAGCGGGTCATGGTTATTCCCATACTTCATGCCGGTAAGGTGCTGGGTATGATCGTCCTGGCCAACAAAGAGACTGACTATAGCAGAATTGATATGGATGTCGCATGTGTGTTCGCTCGTTCCGGTTGGTCAACTATCCGCCGCCAGCAAGCGGAAAAGGCGCGGCGCGAAAGTGAAGCCCGTTTCAGTAGTGTTTTTAATTCTGTACAGGCTGGTATAGTTTTGATTGATGCCCAAAATCGTAAAATCGTAGATGCCAACCCCAGTGCTATGCAAATGTATGGGGCAACGTTAGATGAAACCCTGGGCAAGTATTGCCATGAGACTATTTGTCTGGCCTGTAGCAACACCTGCCCGATACTCGACCTGGGTGCTACT
>JAQUBU010000032.1 GCA_028686565.1 Syntrophomonadaceae bacterium | reverse complement strand
TTTGAAGGTTGCCGTCTATCCAGGTAGCTTTGACCCGATTACTAACGGGCATATTGATATTCTGGAGAAAACCAGCAAAATATTTGATAAAATAATCATCGCCGTAATACACAATGTAACAAAACAAGCATTATTTACGCTTGAAGAACGAGTTAACCTTATTGAAGAAAGCATTAAGCATTTGCCCCATGTCGAGGTAGATTATTTTAGTGGTTTACTGGCAAATTACCTGCCAGGGAAACAGGCTTGTGCAATTATAAGAGGTTTGCGAACAGTTACTGATTTTGATTATGAAATGCACATGGCCATGATGAACAAGAAGCTTATACCGGATATCGATACTATATTTGTTATGTCAGACAGCAATTATACTTTTATAAGCTCCAGCGCAGTCAAAGAAGCAGCCCTTTTAGGAGGAGATGTAAGCTCTTTGGTTCCGGAAATAGTAAAACGAGGTTTGGAGAAAAAGATTATGCAGCTTCAATATGAGAATTCTTAACTCAACTTTCTGACCAAAAGAACAGGCTGAAAAGCCCGAAAAGCAATAAAATAAACTGTTTAAAGAGAATGTTTAAAACTCCATGACGAACATCGCGGGATATCTTATATGTCATTGCTATGAAACTAGCGCAGCGCCAACCTGTCATTGCGAACGCAGCGCGGCAATCTTCCCCGGTCATTGTCAATAAATGAAAATGCTCTGACGCTTTACGTTTATTGTGGTGCAGCTTTGCTGCATGACTAATTGCTATGAAACTAGTGTGCTTGTCATTGCTATGAAACGCAAAAAGTATTCATTTATTGTGGTGCGCCCTGCGCGTGAAAATTGCGAGCGCAGCGCCAACCTGTCATTGCGAGCGCAGCGCGGCAATCTTCCATCGACAAGTCATTTTAGATTGCTTCTTTACCGCTCGCAATTATAACGGGTAATAACCCGCCACGGTAAACGAAAAGCGCAGAACGTTTTTTATTTACGTAATCAATTACGAGGGAAGATTGCCGCGCTGCGCTCGCAAAGACAAGCACACTAGTTTCATAGCAAAGACAAGCACACTAGTTATGTCGCATGGCAACTACGAAAGGTGAGTTCTTAATCTAAATTATGAATTTAGGCAGGAAAGATAATGCTTTCCCAATACTGGCAGATGGTAGCATTGAGCGATGTAGTAAGCGCAAAGCAAGCTAGGAAGTTCTTGCCAAGGCGAAATTTTTGTAAATAACTGTATGAGACAACAGGAAATGCAATGCGCAGCTTTCATTAATAATTTGAATAAAAAAATCACTAAAAAAGCAGCCTGGTAATTCCAAGCTGCTTATTAAGCAAACATTGTTATGTCTAGTAAATTGTGACCTTTACGGTTTTGATACCCCAGTTTAAAGCTTCCTGGTGACTGCTGAAACACAGGTCAATGCGGTTGCCTTTTATTGCATTGCCTTGATCAGCAGCTATACCGCTGCCGTAGCCTTCTACATAAAGCTTGCTGCCCATGGGTATTACCCTGGGATCAACGGCTATAATGCCCTTGCCCAGAGGGTAGCCTAAGTAAGAGGGTTGTCCACCGTAAGGATAATTGCATTTATTACAAGAACAATAGCCGCTTGCTACAATACTCAGCGTTCTTGCGCCGCGCGAAACCGTTGTGCTGTCCGGCGAATTAGATGTCAGTCCCAGAGCTTGGCGGGTAAGGGGTCCAACGGTGCCGGTAGTTGGTATTCCTGCCGATTTTTGATATTTTACAACTGCCGCATAGGTCTTGGCTCCGAAGATACCGTCAACATTGCCGCACCAATATCCCTGGTTGTTTAAGCTCTTTTGCAGGGTGATAACTGCATCTGAGCGGGAACCCCAGCTAAGATTGGAATCAGCCGCCAATACTTCATTGGTATTTAATACCATTATCCCGGTAAAAAGGATTGCTACGATAAATATTTGTGTAACTAGTCTTTTGAAAAGCATAGTAACTCCTTTCCTAAGGTGTTAATTTGTGAAAGAACTGATTATCAGTAACCACCAGTGGTAAACCCATTGTAGTTTAATAACGAATAATTATACAAATCGCTTATAATGCCTGTAAGATGGACAAGTCTAAGTGACTGGGAATGATTTTACAAATAGTTGACTATCCACCAATATCTTTAAAGAAACGTACTGATGGGATATTGAGGAATATAATAATTATTTTTTTACTATTTACGGCCGGGAGTATTACCGAGGGAACGGTTCGGGTAAGCTACTGATGGATATAAAGATAATTACTAAATATTGATTTTGGCAGCGAAGTATTTCATAATACTTTAGCATAGGATCTCTTAAGAGAGGAATTAACCAGATGATGAATAGAGACTATCTTATAAAAGCAATGGATAATGATAAACAAGTGCGGGTTTTTATAGCTCATACCACTGCTGCAGTTGAAGAAGCACATAGCCGCCACTATACATCAGCTACGGCATCGGCAGCCCTTGGCCGGGTATTGACTGCAGCTCTGTTGATGGGGAGCGACTTGAAGGGAGATAATGATGTTTTAACTATAAGAATAAATGGCAATGGACCAGCCGGGGCTATAATTGCCAGTGCTGATTCACAGGGGAATGTTCGGGGACTTATATCCAACCCTGAGGCTGACTTGCCTTCACACCTTCCGGGTAAGCTGAATGTTGGAGATTTGGTAGGGCAGGATGGTTATTTGGAAGTACTAAAAGATATTGGATTAAAACAACCTTTTACCGGTCGAGTTTCTCTGATAAGCGGTGAAATCGCCGAGGATCTGGCCAGTTATTTTCTAAAATCAGAACAAATTCCATCCCTGGTAGCACTGGGAGTATTAGTGAGCCCTGATCTCAGTATTAGAGCAGCAGGCGGTTTGTTTGTACAGGCACTGCCGGGAGCTGAAAACCAGGTGTTGGAACAAATAGAGGCTAACATATTAAGGCTGGGGCCTATAAGTGATCTAATGAAAAACCATGCAGCATTGGAGGAAATTTTGCAGAAAATTTTTGAGGGAATACCATACAGTGTGGTGGGGGAGCAACCTCTGGCCTTCAAATGTACATGTAATAGTCAAAAATTGGCCATGGTACTAGCAGGTTTCCCGATGGATGAGATATACGATATTTATAGAAGTGAAGGTAAATTGGAGTTAATCTGTAACTTTTGTAATGAGATATATAATTATCAACCTGAGGAGATAGAAGCCATAACGAAGCAAAAAGATACCCCTTTTTTAAGCCGTCAGATTCACGAAACAGGCGGCAGGTTCTAAACCCTCGTCTCGTTGCAGCGGCTTGTTGAAACTGCTGCACAGTTTCTTCCGATGCTTAAAAAGCAAAAAGCCTTAGAGTTTTATCTAAGGCTGGTTTGTTTATATTGCTCTTTGAATTTTCCCGGAGCGTAAACACCGAGTACAGACATAAATTCTTTTTGGCGTTCCGTCAACGATTGCTTTAACCCGTTGTACATTAGGTTTCCACTGCCGGTTAGTTCTAATATGGGAATGGCTGTACTTTTTGCCAAAGCTAATACCTTTCCCGCAAATATCACATTTGGCCATTTTCTTGCCCCCTCTCTTAAGCATTGCACTAAAACATTGTACCAGAAGACTGGCTAAAGGGCAAGAAGAAGGAATAAATATTAAGTTGTAGAATTATGCATATAGTAGAATAGGAGGGAATGCCATGTACAAACTGAGAACTACTGAGTTGGGTGATATTGATATGGCTAAGGAAGTGATCGAAACCATCGCAGGTTTGGCAACGATTGATTGTTACGGATTGGTGGGCATGGTGTCACAGGACATACAATCCGGCCTTAGCAGCATGCTGGGCAGAGAATCCGTTCGCAAGGGAGTAAATGTGCGTCTAACCGAGGAAGGATTGGTAATCGATGTATACGTTATAGTTGGCTACGGCATTAAAATTAATGAAGTGGCCAGCAATGTTATTCAAAAAGTCAGCTACGTAGTAAATAATAATACGGGTTTCCACGTTGCAGCAGTTAATGTTAATGTAAAGGGAGTCAAAGTTCTAAGAGGGAAATAGGAGGATTATCGACTTGAGTTTGACTTATATTAACGGCAATGACTTTGTTAGAATGGTAAAATATGGATGCATTAAATTGGAACATAATCGCGATAGTGTTGATTTGCTCAATGTATTTCCGGTTCCAGACGGCGATACTGGAACCAATATGTATTTGACCCTTTTATCCGCGGTGAAAGAAGGCGAGAAGAATTATGGAAGTTCATTGGGCAAAGCAGCTAAAGCTATTTCAATGGGTTCTTTAATGGGAGCCCGGGGAAATTCGGGAGTAATATTGTCTCAGGTATTTAGAGGCTTTGCTCGTACCATGGAGGGGAAGGAACAGGCAGATGCTATTGATTTGGCGCTAGCTTTGCGCAGCGGGTCGGAAACTGCTTATGAAGCTGTTATGAAGCCTATAGAAGGCACCATTTTGACCGTTATCAGAGAAATAGCCCGTGCCTGTGAAATTGAAGCTAAAAAGAAGAAGGATATAGTAAGTACGCTCATGGCAGGAATTCAAGCAGGTTATACTACATTGGCCAGGACCCCTGCAATGTTGCCTATATTGAAAGAAGCCGGGGTTGTTGATGCCGGGGGACAAGGGCTGCTGTTTTTTTTGGAAGGTGCCCTGGAAGGTTTAATTGAAGAAAAAGATATACTGCTTGATGATTACCGGGATCTTTCCCCAACTTCTTTAATAAATAAAAAATCCGATTCGAAGCTGCAAATTGAATTTCAATATTGCACTGAAGTACTTATAAAAGGGATGAAGCTTGACGTTAAAGACATCAAGGATCACCTCGCCCCATTAGGAGATTCCATGCTTGTTGTTGGTGATGATGAACTGATTAAAGTACATATTCACTCCAATCATCCCGGTAAGGTTTTGGAAAGCTGCTTACAGTGGGGGAACCTCAGCGATATTAAAATAAATAATATGCAGGAAGAAATACATAATCACATCAACAATTGGGAGGAAAATCAGCCTGAGATGACTGAACCCCTTGCTAAAATTGGACTCGTTGCAGTTGGCGCGGGTGATGGTATTATAAAAATATTAAAGAGTCTGGGTGTCAATGTTATTGTTGAGGGTGGACAGACCATGAACCCGAGTACCGAAGACTTGCTTAATGCTTGTAAAGAAGTTGATGCCCAATCAATAATAATTTTACCAAATAATAGTAACATAATTATGACGGCACTCCAGGTTAAACAGCTATATGATAAAGTGGTAGAAATAGTTCCAAGCAGATCTGTGATGCAGGCTATAACTGCACTAATCGCCTTTAATCCTGATGGAGATATTGAAGTGGTCAGTGCTGCCATGTCAGCAGAGATAGAACAGGTAAAATATGCTGAGGTCACTTATGCAGTGCGGGACTCATCTATTAATGGTCTGGAAATAAAAATGGGAGATACTATAGGTATTCTTGGAGATAATATTACTGTTAGTGCTGCAAACCCGGCGCAAGCAGTTGAAAAGCTTATCCAGAAAATGATAGATAATAACAGCCAGTTAATTACCATAGTATATGGCCAGGATATTAATGAAAATGAAGCTAGCGAGCTGGGAGAAAAGATTCAGGAAATGGCTCCGGATTCTGAACTGGATATGCATTATGGAGGTCAACCGCATTACAGCTATTTAATATCAGTGGAATAAGTCAGGGACGGGTGTGACACAAGGGGACGTGACATGACACAAGGGGACGTTTTTGGTGTGTCATTTTTAATGACACACCAAAAACGTCCCCTTGTGTCACCTAATACTACAGTATTTTTTTAAAAGGAGGCAATTTGATGGAGAAAAAGAAAACAGTGCCAAATCAAGAATTAGACCGGATAAAATTTGAGATAGGTCAGGAAATGGGAATCGTCAGTAAAAAGAGTTTAAAACCAAAGAAAAATATTAATAAGTCTTGAAAATACTTCTAGCATATTAGTTTTGCTTGGGGAAACAATAAGATTACATTAAACAAAGGAGGTGAATGCAAATGGCAAGAAACAATATATTAGTTCCCCAGGCTAAAGCAGCAATGGATCAATTTAAGTATGAAGCTGCAAAAGACGTTGGTGTTAACTTAAAGCAAGGTTATAATGGCGATCTAACTTCACAGCAGGCCGGCAGCATTGGTGGGCAGATGGTTAAGAAGATGATCTATTCCTACCAGCAAAACCAAGCCGGAACCATGAAATAATATAATCTCCATAAAATAATACACTAACGTAGACAAGCGGATGAAGTTATATCCGCTTGTTTTCATTATATATAGAACAAATAACCTTTAAGTAGTTCCCCCTGAAAAACTACAAAAACATCTTAAGGGTGTGCATAAATATACTGGTAACTGTTGGCGAAGCATGGTAGAAACATCCTGCGAAGGCGATTGGCGGAAGGGGGCGAGCCCCACGGACGGGGCGAGAGGGGCTACTGAACAAGGATGTAAATTAGCCCTGTACCACTGAAGCTAATCGACAAGCAGTTGATGTTTCCCATGCGGAGATTGGTTGCAAGTATATTTATGCACACCCACACACCATAATCTGAGTTTTTCAGGAGCAACTAAGTAGCATAAAGTTCCAACTGTTCCTGGGATATTCCGGGAAATATCGATTTAGCCACTCCCATAGAAATAATTCGGGCTGCATTTTCAATTACTTCATCTATTTCCTTGGGAGTAACCGCCAGACTGCCTCCAAAATGAGCCAGAATATCTTTAATGGAGTTTAATGCTTTATTTTCAATATACATAGCGCCACTATCCAGGCAAAACTTTTTTATAGCCTGATTGGCAATAAGTGAGGCATTAACAATAGTTGGACATCCGATAGCAATTACTGGAATACCAAGTTCTTCCTTGGATAAGGCATGTCTGGCATTCCCTACTCCTGCACCGGGCTGAATGCCTGTATTGGACATTTGAATGGTGGTTCCGATACGTGCCACATTTTGTGCGGCCAGTGCATCTACAACTACTAAAATCTTGGGTTTTACATTTTCTACGATACCCTTAATTACTTCAAAGGTTTCCATACCGGTTATTCCTAATACTCCAGGAGATATTCCACATACAGGTCTCATTCCTTGAACCAGTGCCTCTGGAGCATGTTGATGATAATGGCGGCTGATTGGACTATATTCGATAAATTTTGGTCCTAAGGAATCAGCTGTTGCCCGCCAGTTTCCTAATCCAACGAGCAAAACAGTATCACCGGCTTGCAGGAAATCTTTCAATAATAGTTGCATGCCTTTTTCCATAGCTTGGATTATTTCATCTTTAATATACGGATCATTAATCTTTAACGGCGGTGATTCTATGGTTATATAATCGCCGACTGGACGCCCCATCTTCTCTGCACCGGCCTGATCTCTGATGCTGATAGTGGTAATTTTGATATTTTCCGTTTTTTCTACTAATTCCTCTACACCTGCTATTTCCTGATTACTCGCTCCGCGAACTAAATCACGGGCTTCTACAGCAAGATCAACATATAAGCAATATTCTTTTAGTAAACTTTCCAAGTTATCAACCTCCTAAAACATATTATTTGATATAAATACAATATTATGTACATGTGGAAAAATAAAAATGGTGACCATATGGCCACCATTTTTGGGGAGAGGAGAATTTTGTAAAGTTGTTGGGGAGGGTTTGTTCCCAGATTATTATCTGGTAATAGTATATTTACCTATTATGAGGGATTATATACAAAATTTTAAAATAAATTTTAAAAAATTATGGGCAAAAAAAGGCAATCCTAGAGATACAGCGAATTAAATATTAATGAGGTAGTAAAAATGAGAATAATTTCGGGCAGAGCCAAAGGTAAACGATTAAAGGCTCCTTCAGGAAATAATACCAGGCCAATTACTGACATGATAAAAGAGAGTCTTTTTAATGTTCTGGGTTTAGGAGTTGCCGGGTCGTATTTCCTGGATCTTTTTGCGGGAAGTGGTGCAGTAGGGATTGAAGCATTGAGCCGAAATGCAGCCCTGGTACTATTTATAGAAAAGGATAACAATGCAATCAGGGTAATAAAAGATAATTTAATAAATTGTGGATTCGATAAAGGATATGAAGTTTATCGAAATGATGTTTTTAAAGCTCTTGATATAATAAGAAAAAGAGGATTATATTTCGATTATATTTATATAGATCCCCCCTTTACTAATGAGCCTATTTTTGAAGAAACTCTAAAAGCTCTGGATATGGCTGGAATATTAGCCGGGGAAGGTATAATAATAATACGAACTCGCCGCAAGAAGTTATTACCATCTAAGCTGAAAAATATAAAAAAATATCGGGTTAATGACTATGGCGAGTCAACCTTGCATTATTATTGTTTGTTTGAGGAGGAAGAGAATGATGATGGAAATATTTAGAATAGTTGATGAACTGGAACTTATGATAAAGGATAGTAAGAAAATCCCCTTTATCAGCGGCAAGGTCCTGGTGGAAAGTAATCGCTTCTTGGATCGTTTGGACAGGTTAAGAGCAATTCTTCCCGAAGACTTGGAAACAGCCCGGCTGGTATTGGCTGAAAAGGAAAGAATAGTAAATGAGGCATGTGTTGAAGCGGAAGAATATATGGAAACTACTAAAGACACGGTTGCGCGTTTGGTAGATGAAAACGAAATCACCAGAAATGCGATGCGGATGGCCGAAGAAATAATTGCCAAGGCAGAACAGGTTGCAGGCGATATTCGCCGTGATGCAGATGAATATGCCGATGGAATTTTGACCCATATGGAGATTGTTTTGAAAAAGGGATTGGAGGCCATCGGCCAAGGCAAAGACAGCATGAAGCAGGAAAACAACAGTAATAGGGAGTATTAGTCTGGGCGGCCCAGGCCCAGTAAAATCATTAATCCGATAATAGCCAGACATAAAACCAGGCAATATAACGAATAACTCCAAGCATCAAAAGAATATAGTATATGCTGATATGGTACTGAGAAAGATGGAACTTCACTGCCTGCCACAAAAATACTATACGACACAAGACTTATAACACCTGATATTAGGATTTGCAGCAGACGGGAAAGTAAATAAAAAGATATTCTTACTGGAATTCCGGCAACTATCCCCATAACTTGAGCAATAATAGAAAAGCCGCTGAAAGCCAGAATTGAACTTACAGCCAGCAATTTAAAAATGGTTTCACCGTGAGCTGTGATAATAGCCTTGGAGCCTATACTGATTTCAAACATGCCCGTTGCCATCCCGTAAGCTATTGGATATGGCAATTCCAGGAATGAGAATAATTTAGCCAAAATAGCCGCTAATATATCCATAAAGCCCCATACTGCAAACATGCGGGTAAAGACCGAAAATATTATAATAAAACCTGCTATAGCCAGAATATTATTCAGGCTATTTTTTATGGCATCCCCCAGGATTTTCCCAAAACCGTTTCTATTGAGATTACTGTTCGCTTGCAAAGCATTCCAGGCAGCTTTAAACAGATAGGGAGGGGTTTCTTTTAAGCGTATTGGTTCAATGGCTCTAAACCTCCAGAGTATGCCCAGCAATAAATTGGATAAATAATGTGAAGCAGCCAAAATATATCCCAAACAAGGAGAAGTAAACATACCGACCCCCACGGCACCGATAATGAACAGGGGACTAGAATTATTGGTAAATGATACAAGTCGTTCTGCTTCTTCACCGGTAAGTAAATCCTCATCATAAAGTTTTTTTGAAAGAATGGCCCCCATGGGGAATCCTGAGGTGAAACCCATGGTTATTACCAGGGCACTGCATCCTGGCAATTTGAACAGCGGGCGCATCACCGGTTCCAATATCACTCCCAGGAAGTTAACGAAACCCAGACTTACCAACAACTCAGCGACAATGAAGAAAGGAAGCAAAGCTGGGACTATAATCATGTACCAGACATTAAAACCGTTGGAGGCTGCGGTTACTGTTTCTGAAGGATTTATTATCATGAAAATGGATAGAATTAGTATTATAATTAAAAAAAACCCTTGTGAATATTGATTCATTTTTTGTTATGCACCTCCTGGGTTGATCATAGTACTTTTTAAAATATATGAAGAGAATGCAGATGCTTAGAATATCTTTTAAGCATATTACTTGGAAGTAATTAGGGGGGATATAAATGCGTGAAAAACAATTGAACCGGCCAAGAATTGGATTGGTTTTGGGGGCTGGCAGTGCGCGTGGTCTGGCACATATCGGTGTGCTTCAGGTTTTGAACGAAAACAATATCCCCTTTGATTTTATTGTAGGCAGCAGTATGGGAGCCATGATAGGCGGTATCTATGCAGCAGGTGCGGATATCAATATGCTGGACAGGATGATAGAACATATGGATACAAGTCTGCTTTTTGATATTCATGTTCCGCGCATGGGATTTATAGGCGGCAAAAAAATTGCCAGCTTCCTGAGTCTAATGACAAAAAAGAAAACCTTCAGTGAATTGGACTTTCCTCTGCTGGCAATGGCTACAGACCTTTTAACCGGCCAGAGAGTAATCATGGAAGAAGGTTTAGTTGCAGATGCTATTAGGGCCAGCATATCCATTCCTGGGGTTTTCAGTCCCGTAAAACGTGATGGCATGATACTGGTGGATGGAGCGGTATCTGACCGTTTGCCCATAGAAGTAGCCCGTTCCCGGGGAGCAGATCTGGTAATTGCGGTTGATGTTACCTTTTCCCAAGGAAAGCAAATAAGTATTAATAACGCCTTGGATGTTATTTTAACTTCATTGGATATAATGGGTAAACAGCAATTTGATCTGGTTTACCCTCAAAGTGACATTCTTATTCAACCCAGGGTTAGTGCTTACTCACCAAGGAGCTTTGAGAAATCACGGGAAATCGTTGACCTGGGCCGCGAAGCTGCCAAGGCTAAAATAGAAGATATCCGGGATAAAATTTCGAATTTTAATTTATCATGACAGGAGAAGTTGTGAAATCTTTGCCGCCGCTGCGGGCGGAGGGAGTTGGCAAAAGCAGACTGTATATATCAGTTGCCATAGTATCAATGGCGATCATATCACCTATTACAGATGTGCGCGATTTGTCATAACAACGCTTCATGTCACTGCTGCGGCTGAATATTTTCAATTGGGATTTAATTTTTATTTTTTGCAGGATTTTTTGTCCTTTTGCCGAAAATCCTAAGATATGCATGTATAGTGGACCCTCTTTATCGAATGAATTTACCTGGTTCTTTGATAGATCAAAAAGAGAATATAGTAAAATACGATTGATGCGTGATAAACTGTATCGTTTGGATTTGATGCCTTGCCGCAAATTTCCTAAACTTCCACAGGAATTAGCCGCTGCTTTTATACGATATTCCAGGCCTTCGGAAATTTCATAGATGTCTGCTAAAGCTAGAGCTGATGAAGTTCGCAGTTTATATAGTATGGTCTGCTCAAGAAATTCAGCTCGCACTGGTGCGCGTCCACCTGTTATTTCCCTTTGAAGAATTTTCAAGCATGGTACAGGCATTGATGAAATTACTTTATCATTGATTTCATCGCCATGGACATGGCTCAGCAGTGCTTGGCGAATGGCTGTAGCACTTGAGTGTCCAGTCAGTTCGGTACTATGGTATGATGACCCTGTACGGCTTATTACCAGCGGAGTCAACGGAAGTTTTTCTTTATCAATAACATGAAGATATTCAATAGCCAGAATGTTATTGGGGCCTTGCAGGGTCTGCTGCAGGTCGCTTTGAATTTTTGCTGCATATTCCTGCAGGGCCAGTGAACGCGCCAGAGCAAAGCTTTGTCCTGAGGCAAGATGTAACTTGAGTATAGCTTTGAACTCTTCGGGTTCCCGGGCAATAATTCGGGCGATGGTTTTTAGGCCAGGTAAGTCAGCATTTTCAGCACCAAAAGCAAGATAGCTAACCACACCAGTACGATGCAGCAATTGAATAGCTCCTCTGGCAAAGTTGTAGGCACTGCGGGCGGCAAAATAAAAAGGAAGCTCTATTACCAGATCGGCTCCGCAATTTAAAGCCATTTCCGCCCTTGACCATTTATCACAAACAGCGGGTTCTCCTCGCTGGAGAAAATCTCCGCTCATTACAACGATAATTGCATCAAAAGTTTGTTCTTCTTTAGCTTTATTAATCAGGTAAAGGTGTCCATTGTGAAAAGGGTTATATTCAGCTACTATACCTAGAACAGCCACAGGCGCAAGCTCCTTTATTTCAAATTTTTAGTAACATAAATTCTACCACTATCTATATAGTTTGTGCTAGAATGAACAAGAAATGTGTGAGCGTACATAACAAATAACTACAAAATTAAAGGGAGGTAAAATAATGAATCTTCTGGAACAAATCAAAGAAAAGGCATCCAAAAACATCAAAACCATAGTACTCCCCGAAGGTACGGAGGAAAGAACCGTTCAAGCTATTAAGGGAATAGTCGGCGGAAAGTTAGCAAACCCCATTCTTTTGGGTGACGAAAGTGCAATCAAGGCCTTAGCCAGCAAAATCGGCGCTGATATCTCAGGAGCCCAGATTATTAATCCAGGCAAAGCAGCATTTTTTGACGATTTTGTACAGGCTTTTTATGAAATGCGCAAGAGCAAGGGTTTAACTCTGGACCAGGCGAAAGCCAGTATGCTGGACCCGCTGTTTTTTGCTTCAATGATGGTCAAAATGGATAAAGCTGACGGCGAAGTTGCTGGTGCTGAGAACACTACCGGTAATGTATTAAGACCTGCTCTGCAGATAATCAAAACTGCTCCTGGCATATCCGCTGTATCCGGAGCCTTTATAATGATCGTTCCCAATTGCAAATATGGTGATGAAGGCATATTTGTATTTGCTGACTGTGCTGTTACTATTGTTCCTACTGCCCAGCAAATGGCTGAGTTTGCCAAAGCATCAGTGGGAACTGCGGTTGACCTTTGCGGCATGAAAGACCCCAAAGTAGGTATGCTGTCATTCTCCACCAAGGGTAGTGCAGCCCATGAACTGGTTGACAAGGTTGTTCAGGCTACAGCTATTGCCAAAGAGAAATTCCCCGAGTTGAAAGTTGACGGAGAATTCCAGCTTGATGCTGCCATAGTTCCCTCGGTTGGAGCATCAAAAGCACCCGGCAGCCCAGTGGCCGGAGATTGCAATGTATTGATATTCCCTGATATTCAGTCCGGTAATATTGGTTACAAACTGGTACAGAGAACTTCCGGCGCGGAAGCTCTTGGCCCAATACTCCAGGGTATTGCCAAACCGGTTAATGACCTTTCCAGAGGTTGCAGTGTGCAGGATGTTATTAATGTTGTTGCCATGACTGCGGTTAGAGCGTAAGCAAAGGTACGGGAAAGAAATTCTGCTACCTTGGATTATAATAATTAATATTAGGAGGTATGTATTTAATGAAGGTTTTAGTTGTAAATGCGGGAAGCTCATCAATCAAGTATCAGGTAGTTGATATGACTGATGAATCAGTATTGGCTGTTGGTCTGGTTGACCGCGTAGGTATTCCGGGCACCACTCTGGATCATAGTCCTGCAGGCAAGGACAAGGTTACCATCAAGAAAGATCTGCCCGACCATACCACTGGCATGAAGCTCGTACTGGAAGTTCTGATCAATGCTGAATATGGAGTTCTCAAGAGCATGGACGAAATCGGTGCCGTAGGCCACCGTGTAGTTCATGGCGGTGAAGAATTTGCAGCTTCTGTAGTTATTGATGATGCCGTAAAGAAAGTTATCAAGGACTGTTTTGATGTTGCTCCCCTGCATAATCCTCCCAACATGATGGGAATCGAAGCATGTCAAGAACTAATGCCCAATGTTAAGCATGTAGCCGTTTTTGATACCGCCTTCCATCAGACCATGGAACCTGCTAATTTTATGTATGCCCTGCCTTATGATGTATATGAAAAATTCCGCGTAAGAAGATATGGCTTCCATGGCACATCTCATTTCTATGTAGCTCACCGGGCTGCTGATATGCTGGGCAAAGATTATAAAGATTGCAAGATCATAACATTGCACCTGGGCAATGGTGCCAGCATGGCTGCTGTCAAAGACGGCAGAGTAGTTGATACCACCATGGGCTTTACTCCGCTTGAAGGCCTTGTAATGGGAACCAGATCCGGCGATATTGATCCGGCGATCGTTTTCTTCCTGATGGACAAACTTGGCATGAACTCTTCTGAAGCCAATAACTATTTCAATAAGAAATCAGGTATGTTAGGACTGTCTGGAGTATCCAATGATCTTAGAGATATTCTGGAAGCTGCAGCTTCCGGCAATGAAAGAGCAAAAATTGCTCTGGATGTTTATTACAATAAGGTTAAGGGCTACATCGGCAATTACATGGCTAAATTAAATGGCTGCGATTGCATAGTATTTACCGCCGGGGTTGGCGAAAATGGTATCGACGTTCGTGAAAACATTTGTAAAGATCTCGAATTCCTGGGCATCAATATGGATATTGAAAAGAACAAGGTAAGAGGCAAGGAAGTCGATGTATCTGTAGAAGGTTCTAAAATCAAAATATTTGTCATTCCTACCAATGAAGAACTGGTTATCGCCAGAGATACCTACAGCTTGGCAAAATAGCGTCCCATTCCATGAAG
>JAQUBU010000277.1 GCA_028686565.1 Syntrophomonadaceae bacterium | reverse complement strand
AATAGATATCCGCTTATGGTGGCTGTACGCACCCGATCAAGACGGTTGATTTCCACCGGACCCGGTTCCATACTAAAACTGGCCACCTGCGACAACCTGACCACGGCCCCGGCCTGTGTCAGAATCGGCAGGTTCTCCAAATAATCAAGTTCCTTGTGATTTTCGGGTGCATAACGAACCCTTATATTATACTCATCACCTTCATTTTTGTAAGTACTGGCTACCGACCCCAGCATGGCGTTTTGTATTTCAGCAGCTATCTGCCTGGGAGTCAGTCCATAAGCTGCAGCCCGCTTGCGGTCGATTTTTACCTGCACTTCCGGATTGCCTTTATCCAGCGAGGATGTAACCTCACGGGTACCCGGTACTTTGCGCACGATATCCGTTACCTGGGCAGATATTTGTTCCAGCATCTCCAGATCATCTCCCCGGACCTGGACATTTATCGGCCCTCCGGTGCCTCCCATAGAGCTGGCATCAGTAACACTGACCTTTATTATAGCCCCTGCAATATTGCCTACCTTTTCTCTGATTTCTTCTGCAATAGTATCGACATCTTTATTTCTTTCATCTTTGGGCAGCAGTTTGATATAGAGGCTGGCCCGGTCATTCTGGGTTCCGGTGTTGAACATCATATTGCTCGAACTGCCTATGCTGCTGAAAATGGTAACTACTTCCGGAATACTTTTGATTGCGCCTTCTACATCAGCAACTGTCTCATCTGTAGCTTTAAGCAAGCTCCCTTTATCGGTTTCGATGCTGACAGATATCTCTCCAGAATCCATCTTAGGCATGAATTCCGCACCTATTAGCGGTATGAGAGCAAGCGAGCCAATCATTAAAACAGTAACGATCAGCACCACCCGGCGGCGATGGGATAATGCCCAGGACAAAAGCACCTTGTACTTTTCACCCAAGCCATCCAGCCAACTGCCCATGGTTTCAAACCATTCTGCTATTTTTCCTTTGGTAAGCTGCGGCTGCATGGATTTATCGGTCAGCATTCGTGATGACATTAGCGGGACTACCGTCAAGGCCACCATCAAGGAGCAGAATATGGCAAAGCTGACCGTGATAGCCAGAGGTTTGAAGAGTACTCCAGCAATTCCTTCGGCGAAAAGAATAGGGAAAAATACGGCCATTATAGTAACTGTGGAGGCAATAACCGCACTTCCCACTTCGGAAGCTCCGGTCATCGCTGCCTCCAGCGGCGGCAGCCCCATGCTGCGATGCCGGTAAATATTTTCAAACACTACTATGGAGTCATCGACCATACGGCCTATCCCCAGGGCCAGACCTCCCATCGTGATAATGTTTATCGTGCTGTTATTAAAATACATAAGAATAAATGTTGTTATAATAGACAGGGGAATGGCGATAAATACTATAAAAGTACTGCGCACATTACGCAGGAATATGAAAAGAACGAATACTGCCAGAAGCCCGCCTTCAACCATCATCTTCTGGGTAGTCTTCAGGGTATCCCGGATGTATTTTGACTGGTCCATAATTATCTGTACATCCAGATCCATACCCAGTTCTTTTTCTATTTCCACCATTGCAGCCTTAACCGCCTCACAAGCTGCTACCGTATTGGCATCGCTTTGTTTTACGCAATGGATACCCACCGCCGGTTTGCCGTTGACCCGGGTGATCTGGTTGTCATCCTTATACCCATCGGTAATAGTGGCTATATCATTTAAATTAATCCGATTGCCGCTGCTGGTAAGAATTGCAACATCCTTTATATCATCAATATTTTCAAATTCCTGCAGGCTGCGGACATAATATTCCCTTTGACCCTCTTTAACCTTGCCGCTCGACATATTGAAGTTTTCCGCCTGCAAGACTTGATTTACTCCAGATAAAGTCAACCCGTAGTTTTCCAGTTTGACCGGGTCTACATCAACTTTTATTTCCCGTTCCAATCCCCCGGTTATTGTTACCTGTGCTATATCGCCAATTCGAGCCAGCCGGGGTTCTATGAACTCCTCGGCAATTGACTGCAACTGGGCCAGGGACATATCATCACTGGCACTGATACCCATTTGTACCACCGGCATCATGTCCAGATCCATCTTCAGAACCATGGGGGTCTCTGCTCCGCTGGGCAGGAACGTCTCAATCATCCCAGTTTTTTCGCGGATATCGGAAATAGCTGCGCCCATATCGGTTCCCCAGTTGAAACTTATAAGAATCATTGATGAACCAGCACTGGAAACAGACTGGATTTCCTTAACATTGCTCAGGGAATTCAAAGTGCCTTCCAATGGTTTGGTCACCTGGGATTCCACTTCCTCCGGCCCCGTTCCAGGATAAGTGGTTATAACCGCAGCATAAGGCAGCTTCATTTCGGGATAAAGATCGACTGCCAGTTTCGAATAGGTAAAAAAGGCCAGAATTAATATTACTGACACCAGTATTATGGTAGCAACCGGTCGTTTAACCGCAAAGTTTACTATCTTCATTATTTGGACCTCCCGGCCACCACCCTTAACAGGGTACCTTTATTCACCAGGGTGTTTCCTTTGGTGATAACCTCCTGACCTGCTTCCAAACCTTTTACAATTTCCACATAATCATCGTTTCTAATACCGCTTTGAACTTCCAATTCCTGGGCCCGGCTGTCCTTGTCTACGGTATAGACGATTTCGCGCCCGCCCGTCGGTATTAACGCACTCACCGGTATGTAGAGCACATCTTTTTTACTTATCGTATCTACTCTAACCTCGGCAAACATCCCGGACCGGATTTTACTTTCGGGATTGACCATGATAATTTTAACCGCATAATTGCGCCGCGCGGGATCTGGTACACTGGATACGCTGTCCACTTTGCCTTTAAATAATTTATCTGATGCTGCTTTAATGCTTATTTCAACATCACTGCCCACCTTGATATAGCTAACTTCCGACTCACTGACCATTACCTCGGTCTCCAACTGCGAAGTGTCACTGATTACCACCGCCGGGGACTGAGGGCTTGAGTTATCACCCAGCGAGAGATTAATGCTTCCTACCACTCCGTTGATAGGTGAGGTAATAATGCAATTGCTAATTTGTTTCTGGGCTTGTTCCAGTGCCGCATCTGCAGTTCCCGCTGCCAGAGCTTCATACTGAGCTTTATACTGTTCAAGCTGCTGGTCGGATACCGCTCCGCTGGCGTGCAGTTTTTGCTGCCGCTCGAGATTGGCCCGAGCCAGTTCCAAATTGGCATCGTTGGCCCTTTTTCCCGCCTCAGCTATCTTAACTGCTGCTGCATAATCACTGTTATCCAGAGTCATTATAGTTTGACCCTGACTAACCGCATCACCCGGCTTAAGCAATATCGCAGTCACGCGTGCCGCCACCTTGGGCACTATATATACCTAATTACTTCCTCTTACAACCCCTGAGTAATGAACACTCCGGGCAATTTCTCCTTTTTTGGCCTGCGCTACATTAACGCTCAGTTCGCTTTCCTTGGCAGCTTCTTC
>JAQUBU010000276.1 GCA_028686565.1 Syntrophomonadaceae bacterium | reverse complement strand
CGGACATTCATTAATTAAAGCCAAAATGAAAGAACTAGGTGCTGTTTTTACAGGTGAAATGTCAGGCCATATGTTTTTTGCTGATGAATACTATGGATTTGATGATGCCTTTTATGCCGGTGCCAGACTTATTTCTCTTTTATCATTCAGTGAACAAAGCCTGACCGAGATGCTTTCCGATGTGCCTAAATATTTTTCTACTCCAGAAATTAGGTTGCCCAGCAGTGATGATGAAAAGTTCTCTTTGGTCGACAAGGTGCTTAATCACTTTCGTAAAAATTATGAAGTAATCGATATAGATGGCGCCCGAATTATTTTTGCTGATGGCTGGGGTTTGGTCCGGGCATCAAACACAGGACCGGAATTAATTGTTCGCTGTGAATCAGACTCACCCGCCGGCTTAAACGAAATAAAAGATGAATTGTTCGGTTATCTGGTAGAAATAGGTATAAATGTTCAGTCATATGCTCCCAATAAGCAAGCTTTTAATCAAGGAATGGCTTTTCAAGAAATGCCGCCCCTATAGTCCGAACTGAATTTTGCATCGAAAGAAACTGTGAACAGTTTCTTTCGATGCTGCTGCACTGAGGGGTAAGAGATTAGAACCCGGCAGCTGTTTTTTAATAGGTTTTTGCAGCAATAATAATTTTATCTATCCCTTGATAATATTGATTCCCCCTCCATTTTAACCTATTTATGCCTAGGTATAAGTACTAATAATACGTGGGAAAATAAATTTATGTTAAAGGTTAAGCAAAGGAGTGTTTTTTTATGGCCATTGTAAATTTGGGCACCTATCCGCCCAAACAATGTGGAATTGCCACATTTTCTATGGACTTGCGCAATAGCCTGCTCAGAAATGGTAATGATGTCAAAGTAATGGCTGTTTCGGATGATAGCTATAAATATCGGTACCCTGGCGAAGTAATTTTTAAACTCAAACAAAATCATAGACAGGATTATATAAAGGGAGCCAAAATACTAAATACATCCCCAATGGCAGATATTTTAATAATACAGCATGAATATGGCATATATGGCGGGCAGGATGGAGAATATATCCTGGATTTAGTCAAATTATTGCACAAACCCTTTGTACTGGTTACCCATACCGTATTGCCCCAGCCTTCCAAAAGGCAAAAACAAGTCTTAAATGAGCTCTGTTTCCAAGCTACGGGGATAATCTGCATGACCCGCAGATCGGCCAAGCTGTTGGCTGACCTGTATGAAGCACCCCCTGAATTAATTCATGTAATAGCTCATGGCGTACCTGAATTCGAAAAGCAAGCAGCAGAATCCTTAAAACAGAAATACGATCTGCAGGGACAGGATATAATAAGTACTTTCGGACTTATTGGCCCGGGCAAGGGCCTTGAATTAGGAATCAAAGCTATGGCAAAAGTTGTTCCCGAATTCCCCCGGGCTACCTATCTTATATTAGGTCAAACTCATCCTATGTTAAAAAAATATGAGGGAGAAAAATATCGCCAAATGTTGGAGGCCCTGGTAGATGAGCTGGGGCTTATCCAAAATGTTACTTTTGTAAACAAATATCTGAGTAATGAAGAATTAGGTGAATATTTGTACATGAGTGATATTTATCTTAGTCCCTATCCCAATAAAGATCAGGCAGTAAGCGGAACCATGGCTTTTGCAATAGGTTGCGGCCGTGCTATAGTTTCGACTCCTTATGCATATGCATGTGAGTTTTTGGATAGAGGCAGGGGGCTTTTAGCCAATAATGCTGATCCTGATGAATTAGCCCACTTATTAATTAAAATACTCTCGGAACCAGAGTTAAAAATGAAATTGCAGAAGGAAGCGCTAAAATTAGGGCGCAGCTGGATTTGGCCCAACATCGGAAAAAAATACACTTCGTTATTAACACAGCTTATGGCTGAGGATGACAGCAGCAGGGAGGAGCAAAAAGTCAACTATGCTCGATTATAGACATATGCTGCATATGACAGGTGATGACGGTATTCTGCAATTCTCATGCCTGGATATGCCAGACCCTGGCAGCGGTTATACTTTGGATGATAATGCTCGTGCTTTAATGGTATCATTGCACCTGGAAAATGCATATCCTTATGCACTTTGTTATAGCAATTACCTTAAGCAGGCACAGCAGTCAGATGGCAGTTGGTCCAATATTCTGCTGGACAAAAAATATTACTCAACTTTTGACTCAGAGGATAGCATAGGACGAGCCATACTTGCATGTAGTGCAGCCAGTATTGGGCCTTGGCCGGATATAGCATTAACCTGCAGTAATATTTTTACCAGTAAATTGCCTGCGGTTTTTTCGTTCCGCTCTCCTCGTGCAATTGCTTATGCTTTGCTTGCCTTATGCAAGGGTAATTTACCCTTAGCCAAATCGAAGCGGCAAAGTATTATATTAAAACTCATGAATCGCCTGATCGGCTTATATCAAAACTGTCACGGTCCTGGCTGGTTTTGGTTTGAAGATATTATTGCTTATTGTAATGGCATTCTGCCTCAGGCTATGTTTGCCGCTTATGCTGTTACATCTGATAAAAAAGCTTTGCGTATTGCTTGTGATTCGCTGAATTTTTTGAACGGTATCCTGTTTCGTCAGGGTTTTCTAAACATAATAGGTAATCAAGCCTGGTTCCCCAGGAATGGGAAAGTTAGTATCTTTGATCAGCAGCCGGTTGACGCCGCATCTACTGTTTTTGCCAATTTTGAAGCATACCAGACCCTAAGAGAAATAGAATACCTTGAACTGGCTCTTTTGGCTCAGCAGTGGTACCGGGGCCGCAACATTAACAACATTTCTCTGTATAACTCAAGCACTGGCGGTTGTTACGATGCTCTTACTCCCATGGGGATTAACCTTAATCAGGGAGCAGAAGCCACATTATCCCTGCTGTTGACTGATATCGTTATGAAGGACTTCATAAACCAGGAAATTGATATTAGCCTTAGCAGCTAATCATTTTCCATTTTAAACTCCACTAAAAAAGTGCTGCCCGCGCGATTGCTTTTTACCCTAATAGTAGCGTCATGCCGCCGGGCAATGCTGTAGCATATGGCCAAACCTAACCCGGTTCCATCTTCCTTGGTAGTAAAAAAAGGGGTGCCTAATTTTTCAATAATTCCGCTATCAATTCCTTCACCCTGATCCTTAATTGCAAGTATTACTTTATCTCCTTCCCGGTATGTGCTGATATTTACTTTCTTTCCGCTATTAATAGCCTCCAAGCCATTACGCACCAGATTAATAATGAGCTGACGTATCTCTTTCTCATCCAGCAGCAGAGGGGGTATTTCTTTTAAATCCAGTTCTATTAGTTTTTCAGCAAGCAAGGCATCCGCCTGTAGTAAAGGAGATATGGCATAAATAATTGAATTCAGATTTTTTAATTTCCGGTCGACAATTTTATTTTTCGCCAAGGAAAGGAATTCGCTGATTATGGAATTGGCCCGGTCCAGTTCCTCCAGCATAATATCAAAATAG
>JAQUBU010000275.1 GCA_028686565.1 Syntrophomonadaceae bacterium | reverse complement strand
GAGACACTATCTTCATAAAATTCCTATCCCGTAGTTCCCTGGCTACAGGCCCAAAAATACGAGTACCTTTTGGGTTATTGTTATCATCGATAATAACTGCAGCGTTTTCGGAAAATGCTATATAAGAACCATCGGCACGGCGAATTTCTTTCCTTGTTCTTACGACTACAGCTTTAACTACATCACCTTTTTTGACAACCCCTCCCGGAGAAGCTTCTTTAACGGCAGCGATAATAACATCGCCAACAGTAGCATATCTTCTGGTGGAGCCACCCAAAACTTTAATACACAGAACTTTTTTTGCTCCGGTGTTATCACCTACTTGAAGCATTGTTTCTTGCTGAATCACAGCTTTTAAACCTCCCTTCAGAATCCAGACTTATTGTAAAGTCTTGGCTTTCTGAACTACTTCTATTAGTCTCCATCTTTTGTCTTTACTCAAAGGACGGGTTTCCATGATTTTTACTATGTCACCGATTTTAGCTTCGTTCTCTTCATCATGGGCCATATACTTTTTACTGGTTTTAATGGTCTTTTTATAGAGAGGATGCTGCTTAACAGTCTCAACGCTGACGGTAATGGTTTTTTCCATCTTGTCACTGCTAACTGTTCCTATCCTGATTTTCCTGTTTCCACGGTTTTCAGCCACCCTTTGACCTCCTTTTTGTCTTTACTTGCCCAAAGCAATTTCTCTTTGCCTCAAAATTGTCTTGCAGCGGGCGATATTTTTTCTTACATCTTTAATCCTCATGGGATTATCTAATTGCCCTGTAGCAAGTTGAAATCTAAGGTTAAATAGTTCACCTTTATAATCAGAAACCTTTTTAGTTAGTTCCTCGTCGGTTAGTTCCCTAATTTTCTCAGCTTTCACTAACCTCACCATCCATTTCTTCTCTTTTTACAAATTTGCACTTGATAGGAAGCTTGTTAGCAGCTAATCGCATTGCTTCCCTGGCAACTTCTTCACTTATTCCGGAAAGCTCGAACAATATCCGCCCCGGTTTTACCACTGCAATCCAGTGCTCCGGTGAGCCTTTACCTTTACCCATCCTGGTTTCTGCAGGCTTTACGGTTAACGGCCGGTCCGGAAATACTTTTATCCACAGCTGCCCGCCTCTTTTTATATAACGGTTTATTGCTATTCGGGCGGCTTCAATCTGACGATTGGTTATCCAAGCCGGTTCTAGTGCTTGTAATCCAAATTCTCCATAGGTTACAGTATTTCCTTTGGTTGCCTTGCCATTGAGTCCGGGCCTGTGCTGTTTTCTATGTTTTACTCTTTTTGGAGTAAGCATTAGTTTCCTGCCTCCTCCCCTTGATTCTGTTTTGCCTGGGGCGGTTTTTGTCTTGCCGCAGGCAGTATTTCTCCGCGATTAATCCAAACCTTGATGCCTATCTTGCCATAAGTTGTACTTGCTTCAGCAAATCCATAATCAATATCGGCTCTGAGTGTATGCAAAGGCACTTTGCCTTCAGCATACCATTCTGTACGGGCTATCTCAGCTCCGCCCAGTCTTCCGGATATGGCAATCTTAATACCTATTCCTCCGGCTCGCATGGTTCTGCCTACAGTCTGTTTCATAGCACGTCTGAAGGAAATACGTTTTTCCAACTGTTGTGCAACATTTTCTGCAACAATTTGTGCATCCAGTTCTGGCTTCTTAATTTCTTGTATATTGATGTTAATTGTTTTTTTAGTCATTTTAATAAGCTCTACTTTGAGCTTTTCCACTTCCAAACCGCCTCGGCCAATGACTATTCCTGGTTTGGCAGTATGAATGGTAATTCTCATTCTGGTTCCGGTCCGCTGTATTTCAACTTTGGAAATACCGGCTGTATAAAAACGCTCCTTGATGAATTTCCTTACTTTATAATCCTCATGGAGAAGTTCAGTGTAGTCCCGGTCCGCAAACCAATTTGAATCCCAATTTCTTATTACGCCTATTCTAAAACCTTTTGGATGAACCTTTTGCCCCACTATTTAACCTCCTTTTCCCTGAGCACTACCGTAATATGACTGGTTCTATGGCGTCTTACGTCTGCTCTTCCGTAAGCCCTGGGCTGCATCCTTTTCAGGGTTGGGCCCTCATCCACCAATATTTCTGATATAACCAATCTGGTGGTATCCATGTCAAAATTGTGCTCGGCATTGGCAATAGCAGATTTTAATACTTTTGCTATTAAAGGAGCCGATTTTTTATTGGTATATCTCAAAATCCCGGCTGCTTCCTCAGCTTTCTTTCCTCTGACCAGGTCTGCTACCTGACGGGCCTTGAAAGGAGATACGCGTATATAACGACTTACTGCTCTGGCTTCCATTGTTTTTCCTCCTTCCTACCTCGCCCTGCTAGACTTTTCAGATTTTCCGGCATGACCTCTATATGTTCTTGTGGAGGCAAATTCCCCAAGTTTCATGCCTATCATATCTTCGGTTATATAAACCGGTATATGCTTGCGTCCATCATGTACCGCCAGGGTATGTCCAATCATCTCCGGCATAATGGTGGAACGCCTTGACCAGGTTTTTACCACCTTTTTCTGCCCGGATTTGTTCATATCCTCAACTTTTTGCAGCAGTTTTTCGTCACAATAAGGTCCTTTTTTTAGTGACCTGCCCATGCAAAGACCCCCTTTATTTACGTTTCCTGACTATCATCTTATCAGATGGTTTCTTCTTCCGTGTTTTGCCGCCTATGGCAATTTTACCCCAAGGAGAAACCGGGTATTTACGGCCAACAGGAGCACGGCCTTCGCCGCCGCCATGGGGATGGTCGTTAGGATTCATAACCGATCCTCTGACAGTCGGGCGTATTCCTAACCAACGGGTTCTCCCTGCTTTACCAATGGTCATGTTTTCATGATCCAGGTTGCCAACCTGCCCTACTGTAGCCCGGCAGGTAATATGGATAAGCCGAACTTCTCCGGAAGGTAATCTAACATGAGCATAGGCACCTTCTTTAGCCATCAATTGTGCAACTGTACCTGCAGAACGGACCAGTTGGCCTCCTTTGCCAGGCCGGAGTTCGATATTATGAATAAGTGAACCCACTGGAATATCTTTTAACGCCAGGCTGTTGCCTACTTTGATATCAGCCTTATTGCCTGAAACTATTTTGTCCCCTACCTTTAAATTATGAGGGGCTATTATATATGCCTTATGTCCATCAACATAGTGCAGAAGTGCAATATTTGCCGAACGATTAGGATCATATTCAATAGCTGCAACTACAGCTGGTACCTCATCCTTAATTCTCTTAAAATCAATTACCCGATATAAACGCTTATGTCCACCACCACGATGTCTTACTGTAAGACGTCCGTGCACATTACGGCCAGCTTTACTCTTAAGCGGTGCAGTAAGACTTTTCTCTGGTTCAACTTTAGTAATTTCATCGAAAGTCATTACCGTCATAGTTCTTCGGCTGGGTGTGGTAGGTTTGAACTTTTTAATGCCCATCTGTCTTCTCACTCCTTAGTACGAC